>NZ_PCZD01000005.1:0-54336 GCF_002553975.1 Lactobacillus sp. UMNPBX6 | reverse complement strand
ATCACCTTGCCATGGTGGGGGTCGCGGGTTCGAATCCCGTCTTCCGCTCCAAGATGAAGAGCTCACGAATGTGAGCTTTTTTTGTGCCTAAAATAAATTTATCTTTTTTGATAAAAAGGTCTTGCAAAGAAAAATGCATTTGCTATAATAATAACTGTTGTGCGGAAGTAGTTCAGTGGTAGAACATCACCTTGCCATGGTGGGGGTCGCGGGTTCGAATCCCGTCTTCCGCTCCAAGATGAAGAGCTCACGAATGTGAGCTTTTTTTGTGCCTAAAATAAATTTATCTTTTTTGATAAAAAGGTCTTGCAAAGAAAAATGCATTTGCTATAATAATAACTGTTGTGCGGAAGTAGTTCAGTGGTAGAACATCACCTTGCCATGGTGGGGGTCGCGGGTTCGAATCCCGTCTTCCGCTCCAAGATAGAAGGCTCACCGAATGGTGAGTCTTTTTTTCGGGAAATAGCTCAGTTTGGTAGAGCGCTACGTTCGGGACGTAGAGGTCGCGCGTTCAAATCGCGTTTTCCCGATTATATTTAAGCTGTCTTAATAGACAGCTTTTTTTTGCTATAATACACACTAAAACTATAGGGGACATGAGAATGACAGCTACTACGAAAGAAAATTATGAATTGTTAGTGCAGCAGGCAAAGGCACTAGTTGATGGCGAAGATGACTGGATTGCCAATACTGCTAATTTATCTGCGCTTTTGTTTAATTCGCTTAATAATGTTAATTTTGCTGGTGTTTATCGCTTTGAAAACGGCGAGTTGATTTTAGGCCCATTCCAAGGGATGCCAGCTTGTGTGCATATTCAAATGGGTAAAGGCGTTTGCGGAACAGCAGCTAAGGAAGAAAAAACGCAAATTGTGCCCAACGTCCATGAATTTGCTGGTCACATCGCTTGCGACAGTGCTTCGAATTCTGAAATCGTCGTGCCTGTTTTTAAGGATGAAAAATTATGGGGCGTTTTCGATTTTGATTCTACTAAGCTAAACAATTTTGATGAAACAGATCAAAAATATTTAACTGAAATTGCCGCCGCAATTTTTGATTAATTGCGCGTTTTTGATCATAATGATCACGGAGATAAGTTAAATTATTTTACTTACTGACAAAATAAAAGTAAAATACCATAACGTATTTTAAAGGGGTGGTGTTTGTATGGAAAACTCATATAGTAAAAGCGTTAATCAAGTATTGGAAATTGCACGTGAACAAGCACAGAATTTCCATCATCGCTTAATCGGAACAGAACACGTTTTATTGGCTTTAGTAATTGAAACAGACGGTGAAGCAGGGAAGATACTTCGTTCATGGGGCTTAACTCCTACTGCTGTGCGTGAAGAAATTGAGCGCTACACCGGCTACGGTTCAGCACCTAAAACTAGTTATATGGAAATGTCACCTCGTTTAAGCTTGGCACTAGATTATGCAAAAAGACAAGCCGATCAAGGTGGATATAAAGAAATTGAAACTAATCATGTTTTGCTTGGAATAACAGCTAGTGAACAAGTCTTGTCGGCCATGATTCTCAAGAATTTAAATGTGGATATTGGTCGCTTACGTCAAGATGTTAATGATAGCTTAGATCAGGAACAAGATTTTGGCGACTCAGCAAGCTGGTTAGGTAATAGCAATACAGCTACAGGGCAAAAGAAACGTAAAAATAGTACTACACCAACTCTAGATAAAGTAGCTGTTAATTTGAATCAACGTACTCGTGAAGGCGGTATTGATCCAGTTATTGGCCGCGAAAAGGAAATTAAGCGAGTTATTCAAATTTTGTCTCGTCGTACTAAGAATAATCCAGTTTTAGTAGGTGAACCTGGTGTAGGTAAGACTGCAGTCGCTGAAGCAATTGCTACAGAAATTGTTAATAAAAGAGTGCCAGAGGATTTACTCAATAAACGAGTAATGGCTCTTAACATGGGCAGTTTAGTAGCAGGTACCAAGTATCGTGGCGAGTTTGAAGATAGAATGAAGAAGATTTTGGATGAAATTGCTAAAGATGGCAAGGTCATTCTGTTTGTTGATGAAATGCATACTTTGATTGGTGCTGGTGGTGCTGAAGGAGCAATCGATGCTTCTAATATCTTGAAGCCATCACTTGCTCGTGGCGATATTCAAATGATTGGTGCTACTACATTTGATGAATATCAAAAGTATATTGAAAAAGATCAAGCATTAGCCCGGCGTTTTCAACAAGTACGTTTGAATGAACCTACTAAGAAAGATACATTGGCTATATTGAATGGACTTAGACCTAAATATGAGAAGTTCCATCATGTAACTATTTCAGATGCCAGTCTTGAGGATGCTGTTGATCTATCTAGCCGTTACATTACCAATCGTTTCTTACCCGATAAGGCAATTGATCTGGTAGATGAAGCCAGTGCAGCTGTTAAAATTAAGACTAATGTTGGTTCAAATAAAGATTTAGTTCAAATTAATGAAAAAATAAAGAGTATTATTGAGCAAAAAAATGAAGCTGCTGCAAGTCAAAACTTTGTTCAGGCTGCGCAACTTCAAGAAGCACAAAATAACTTGCAAATGCAACGAGAAAAAATGGAAAATGCGCTGCAAGTTAAAGTTAGTGCTGAGGCTATTGTTGAACCAGAAGATATTGCCAAGGTAGTGTCTGATTGGACAGGCGTACCAGTTACTCAAATGAAGAGGGATGAGAGTCGCCAATTAGCTAACCTCGAAAGTATTTTGCACAAACGAGTTATTGGACAAGATAAAGCTGTCTCCGCTGTAGCTCGTGCAATTCGTCGTAGTAGAAGTGGTATTAAAGATGAACGACGCCCAATTGGATCATTCTTATTCTTGGGCCCAACTGGTGTAGGTAAAACGGAACTTGCTAAGTCAGTTGCAGCCGCAATGTTTGGCTCAGAAGATAATTTGATCAGATTAGATATGTCAGAATATATGGATCAAATCGCTTCCAGCAAGTTAATCGGGTCAGCACCTGGTTATGTTGGTTATGAAGAGGGCGGTCAACTTTCTGAACAAGTTCGTCGTCATCCATATTCTGTTGTCTTGCTTGATGAAGTTGAAAAAGCTCACCCAGATGTATTCAATTTACTTTTGCAAGTCTTAGATGAAGGATTTTTGACAGATTCTAAAGGCAGAAAAGTTGATTTTAGAAATACGATTATTATCATGACTTCTAATCTGGGATCACGTACTTTATTTGACAGCAAGGCTGTAGGCTTTAATGCTGATAAGGTTGATCAAGCTAAGGCAAGACAAGCTAAGGTAGAGCAAGCAATTAAACAATTCTTCCGTCCAGAATTTTTGAATAGAATCGATGAGACGATTATCTTTGATGAATTAACTAAGAAACAATTGCGTGACATTGTTACCTTGTTGACTCATAAATTGGTAGTTCGTTTGCAGAAGAAAGGAATCACACTTAAGATTTCTCGCGCTGCTCTAGATAAAATCGTTCAAGATGGTTATGATCCCGAAAATGGTGCTCGACCACTTAGAAGAGCAATTCAAAATGATATCGAAGATAAATTGGCAGAAATGTTGATTACCAGTGAAGTAAAATCAAATGATACTTTAAAAATTGGTAGTCAACATGGCCATTTAAAATTTGATGTTGTTTCTGATAAAAAGCTGGTAAAAACTAAGTGATATCAGGCATTAGACCTTGACAAAAAGTAGAAAAAGACATATAATTTTTGCTGATTTAAAAAGACTGAGATTCAGGATTTTGCTGATCTATTGTCCAGCAAAATGATAAGGACAAAAACGAAAAAGTTTCGTTTTTGTCTTTTTTATGCCTAAAATTGCAGTTTTTTGAATTTGTAACAGAAATGTAATATTTGCTTTCTTAGACAGAAAGGATGTTTTTCCTTGTTAAATGGACACGTAGTGAACTACGGTAAGCATCGAACTAGACGTAGCTTCTCTCGCATTAAAGAAGTATTGAAGCTCCCTAACTTAACTGATGTTCAAACCGAATCATATAAGTGGTTTCTTGATAAAGGCATTAAAGAAGTCTTTGATGACATCATGCCTATTAGTGACTTCTCAGGTAAGCTTTCATTAGAATATGTTGGCTACAAGCTTCAAAAGCCTAAGTATACAGTTGATGAAGCTCGTGATCATGATGCAACTTATGCTGCACCAATGCACGTAACTTTGAAGCTTACTAACCAAGAAACTGGTGAAATTAAGACTCAAGATGTATTCTTTGGCGATTTACCATTAATGACTGAATCAGGTTCATTCATCGTCAATGGTGCCGAAAGAGTTATTGTTTCTCAATTAGTAAGATCTCCAGGTGTGTACTACACTGGTGATTACGACAAGAATGGTCGTCAAATCTTTGGTACTACTGTTATTCCTAACCGTGGTGCTTGGCTTGAATATGAAACTGATGCTAAGAATGTTTCATTCGTTCGTGTAGACCGTACTCGTAAGTTGCCACTTACTGTTTTAATTAGAGCTATGGGTATTGGCTCAGACAGTGACATCATCGATATGTTTGGTCAAAGCGATACTTTGCAATTTACTTTGGACAAAGATGTTCACAAGAATCCAGCAGATTCTCGTGTAGCCGAAGCTTTAAAGGATATTTACGAAAGATTACGTCCAGGTGAACCTAAGACAACTGATTCATCACGTTCACTTTTGTATGCTCGTTTCTTCGATCCACGTCGTTATGATTTAGCACCAGTTGGTCGTTACAAGATCAACAAGAAGCTTTCTCTTAAGAATCGTTTGTATGGTCAAACTTTAGCTGAAACTTTGGCTGATCCAGATACTGGTGAAATCATTGCTAAGAAGGATACTGTTGTTACTCACGAAGTAATGGACAAGTTAGCTCCATACCTTGATCGTGATGACTTCAAGATGGTAACTTACCAACCTTCAAAGGAAGGCGTATTACCAGATCCTATTACAGTTCAAGAAATTAAGGTTTACTCAAAGGTAGATCCTGAACGTGAAGTCAAGTTAATGTCAAATGGTCACATTGCTGCAGATGTTAAGCATTTAACTCCAGCAGATGTTTTGGCTTCAATCAACTACTTCTTCGCATTGCAAGACAAGATCGGTACAACTGATGATATTGACCACTTAGGTAACCGTCGTATCCGTCGTGTTGGTGAACTTCTTCAAAACCAATTCAGAATCGGTTTGGCAAGAATGGAACGTGTTGTTCGTGAAAGAATGTCAATCCAAGATCCTTCAACTGTTACTCCACAACAATTGATCAATATTCGTCCAATTGTTGCAAGTATCAAGGAATTCTTCGGTTCATCACAACTTTCACAGTTCATGGATCAACACAACCCATTGGGTGAATTGACTCACAAGCGTCGTATGTCAGCCTTAGGGCCTGGTGGTTTGACTCGTGACCGTGCTGGATATGAAGTTCGTGACGTTCACTATACTCACTATGGTCGTTTGTGTCCTATCGAAACTCCAGAAGGTCCTAACATTGGGTTGATTAACTCACTTGCTTCATACGCAATCATTAACAAGTATGGTTTCATCGAAACTCCATACCGTCGTGTATCTTGGAAGACCCACAAGGTTACTGACAAGATCGACTACTTGACTGCTGATGAAGAAGATAACTACATCATTGCTGGTGCTAACACTCCTTTGAATGATGATGGTTCATTTAAGAGTGATTTAATCTTAGCTCGTCAAAAGGAAGATAACGTCGAAGTTACTCCAGACAAGATTGACTACATGGACGTTATTCCTAAACAAGTTGTTTCTGTAGCTTCAGCATGTATCCCATTCCTTGAAAACGATGACTCTAACCGTGCTTTGATGGGTGCCAACCAGCAACGTCAGGCTGCTCCTTTGATCAACCCACATGGCTCACTTGTTGGTACTGGTATGGAATATCGTGCAGCTCACGATTCAGGTGCTGCCTTAGTAGCTAAGGATGCTGGTACTGTTGAATACGTAGATGCAAACGAAATCCGTATTAGACGTGAAGATGGTACTTTAGACAAGTACACTCTTGAAAAGTATCGTCGTTCAAACAACTCTAAGTCATACAACCAAACTCCTAATGTTAAGTTGGGTGATCATGTTGATGCTAGTGATGTTATTGCTAACGGTCCAACTATGGATCATGGTGAACTTGCTTTAGGTCAAAACCCACTTATTGCCTTCATGACTTGGAACATGTACAACTATGAAGATGCCATCATGCTTTCAGAACGTTTGGTTAAGGATGATGTTTATACTTCAATTAGTATTGAAGACTACGAATCAGAAGCTCGTGATACTAAGCTTGGTCCTGAAGAAATCACAAGAGAACTTCCTAACATCGGTGAAGATGCTTTGAAGGACCTTGATGCTGATGGTATTGTCCGCGTCGGTGCTGAAGTTCACGATGGTGATATTTTGGTAGGTAAGGTAACTCCTAAGGGCGTAACTGAATTATCTGCTGAAGAAAGATTACTTCACGCTATCTTTGGTGAAAAAGCTCGTGAAGTTCGTGATACTTCACTTCGTGTACCACACGGTGGTGGCGGTATCGTTCAAGACGTTAAGGTTTACACCCGTGAAGCCGGCGATGAACTTTCACCAGGTGTTAATACTATGGTTCGTGTTTACATTGCACAAAAGAGAAAGATTCAAGTTGGGGACAAGATGTCTGGTCGTCACGGTAACAAGGGTACTGTTGCTGCTGTCGTTCCAGAAGAAGATATGCCATACTTACCAGATGGTACTCCAGTAGATATCTGTTTGAACCCAATGGGTGTTCCATCACGTATGAACATTGGACAGCTTCTTGAATTGCACTTGGGTGCTGCAGCACGTCAATTAGGTATTCACGTAGCTACTCCAGTATTTGATGGTGCCAACGAAAGTGATGTTTGGGACACTGTTCGTCAAGCTGGTGTTGATAAAGACGGTAAGACTGTTATCTACGATGGTCGTACCGGTGAACCATTCCACAACCGTGTTTCAGTTGGTGTCATGCACTACTTGAAACTTACTCACATGGTTGATGACAAGATCCACGCACGTTCAATTGGGCCTTACTCATTGGTTACTCAACAACCTTTGGGTGGTAAAGCTCAGTTTGGTGGTCAGCGTTTCGGTGAAATGGAAGTTTGGGCCCTTGAAGCTTATGGTGCAGCTTACACATTGCAAGAAATCTTGACCTATAAGTCAGATGACGTTGTTGGTCGTGTAAAGGCATATGAAGCAATTGTTAAGGGCGAAAGAATTCCTAAGCCAGGTGTTCCAGAATCATTCCGTGTGCTTGTTAAGGAACTTCAATCATTAGGTTTGGATATTCGTGTTCTTGATATGAATCATAATGAAATTGAACTTCGTGATATGGATGAAGATTCAAGTGAACATTTAAACATTGATTCATTGTCACGTATGGCAGAAGAACAAGAAAAAAAGAAGTTAGCCGAAGAAACTGGAAAATCAGAAGATAAAAAAGACGATAAGAAAGATGCAGATAAGCCAGTAGCTCCTGCAGATGAATCTGACGACAAAGTTTCTAAATAGTAGGAGGTTAAACTTTTGATCGACGTAAATAAATTTGAAAGTATGCAAATTGGTCTTGCATCACCTAACAAGATCAGAAGCTGGTCATATGGTGAAGTTAAGAAGCCTGAAACCATCAACTACCGTACTTTAAAACCTGAAAAAGATGGTCTATTTGATGAAAGAATCTTTGGACCAACTAAAGATTGGTCATGTGCCTGTGGTAAATATAAGGGTGTTAGATACCGTGGCATCGTTTGTGACCGTTGTGGTGTTGAAGTTACTTCTTCAAAAGTAAGAAGAGAACGTATGGGACACATTGAATTAGCTGCCCCTGTAACCCACATTTGGTACTTCAAAGGTATCCCTTCAAGAATGGGTTTAGTATTGGATATTTCTCCAAGATTGCTTGAAGAAGTTATCTACTTTGCTGCATATATCGTAATTGATCCAGGTGATACTGATCTTGAGCCTAAGCAATTATTAACTGAAGCAGAATACCGTGAACAAAAAGCTAAATACGGTAACCGTTTTGAAGCTAAGATGGGTGCTGAAGCTATTCGCGAATTGCTCAAGAAAGTTGACCTTGATAAAGAAGTTAAAGATTTGAAGAAAGAGCTTCAAACCGCAACTGGTCAAAAACGTACTCGTGCAATTAGACGTTTGGATATTTTGGACGCATTTAAGAATTCAGGTAATAAGCCTGAATGGATGGTTATGGATGCAGTTCCAGTTATTCCACCAGATCTTCGTCCAATGGTTCAACTTGAAGGTGGCCGTTTTGCTACCTCAGATTTGAACGATTTATATAGACGTGTAATTAACCGTAACAATCGTTTGAAGAGATTGCTTGATTTGAACGCTCCTAACATCATCGTTCAAAACGAAAAGCGTATGCTTCAAGAAGCTGTTGATGCTTTGATTGACAACGGTCGTCGTGGTCGTCCAGTTGTTGGACCAGGTAACCGTCCACTTAAGTCACTTTCACACATGCTTAAGGGTAAGCAAGGTCGTTTCCGTCAAAACTTGCTTGGTAAGCGTGTTGACTACTCCGGTCGTTCAGTTATCGATGTTTCACCAAAATTGAAGTTCTATCAATGTGGTGTTCCACGTCCAATGGCTTTGGAATTATTTAAGCCATTTGTAATGCACGAATTGGTTAAGCGCGGTATTGCTTCTAACATTAAGAATGCTAAGCGTAAGATTGATCGTGAAGATGATGATATTTGGGATGTACTTGAAGACGTTATTAAGGAACGTCCAGTTCTTTTGAACCGTGCACCTACTCTTCACCGTTTGAGTATTCAAGCATTTGAACCAGTTTTAGTACCAGGTAAGTCAATCAGACTTCACCCATTAGCTTGTGAAGCCTACAATGCCGACTTCGATGGTGACCAGATGGCCATCCACGTACCACTTTCTGATGAAGCTGTTGCTGAATCTCGTTTACTTATGCTTGCTGCTCACCACATCTTGGCTCCTAAGGATGGTAAGCCAATCGTTACTCCATCACAGGATATCGTTTTGGGTAACTACTGGTTGACTCAAGCTGAACGTGGTCGTGAAGGTGAAGGCATGATCTTTAGTTCACCAGCTGAAGCAACTGTAGCCTATGAAAATGGTGATATTCACTACCATACTATTATTGGTATGTCAGCTGATGCTATGCCTAAGAAGCCATGGCCACAAGGTCATGAACATGGCATTTTCATTACTACATACGGTAAGCTTGTCTTTAACCAATTATTCCCAGATGATTACTTCTACATCAATGAACCAAGTGAAGAAAACTTAAATAATCCTTTGGATGCTAAGTACTTCTTAGGTGAGGGTCAAGATATTCATGACAAGATTGATGAAGTTGGCGATGATTTAATTGCTACACCATTCAAGAGTAGTTTCTTGTCAGACTCTATTGCTACTATCTACAAGTACTACAAGGTCCAAAGAACTTCAGAATACTTGGATGACTTGAAGAAGTTAGGTTACACTAGTTCAACTACTTCAGGTATTACTATTGGTATGAATGACGTTCCAGAAATTCAAGATAAGGATGAAAAGGTAGCTAAGGCACGTAAGCAAGTTGATATTGTTTCTAAGCAATTCAGACGTGGTTTAATTACTGAACAAGAACGTCACGACCGGGTAATTAGTATTTGGAATGCATGTAAGGATGAAATCCAAAACGAAATTGCTCAAATTCACTCACCACGTAACCCAATTTCAATCATGGCCGACTCAGGTGCCCGTGGTAACATTTCTAACTTTACTCAGTTAGCTGGTATGCGTGGTTTGATGGCTACTCCTAACGGTGGTTTGTTCGAAATTCCTGTTACTTCAAACTTCAAGGAAGGTTTGTCAGTATTGGAATTATTCATGTCCACTCACGGTGCTCGTAAGGGTATGACGGATACTGCCTTGAAGACTGCTCAGTCAGGTTACTTAACTCGTCGTTTGGTTGATGTTGCTCAGGACGTTATTATTCGTGATGATGATTGTGGTACTGATCGTGGTATTACAGTTAGCGCCATCATGGAAGGTGACGAAATGATCGAACCATTATTTGATCGTTTGGTTGGTCGTTTCACTGCTGAAACAGTTAAGGATCCTAAGACTGGTGAAGCTATTGTTGGCAGAGATGTCATGATGGATGAAAACATGGCTCATAAGATCTGTGATGCAGGAGTAACCCATGTTAAGATTCGTTCAATTCTTACCTGTGATACTCCACACGGTGTATGTCGCAAGTGTTACGGTATGAACCTTGCTACTGGTGAAGAAGTTGAAGTTGGTGAAGCAGTAGGTACTGTTGCCGCTCAATCAATTGGTGAACCTGGTACTCAGCTTACTTTGAGAACTTTCCACAACGGTGGTGTTGCCGGTGCCGAAGATATTACTCAAGGTTTGCCTCGTGTGCAAGAATTGTTCGAAGCACGTAACCCTAAGGGTCGTGCAACCATTTCTGAAGTAGATGGTGTAATTGATTCAATTCAAGAAAATCCAGCAGAACATACTCGTGAAATTACTGTTAAAGGTAAGATTGATACTAGAAGTTACAGTGTTCCTTACACTGCTTCTGTTGCTGTATCTGAAGGCGATTATGTTCACCGTGGTGATAAGTTGACTCTCGGTTCTGTTGATCCTAAGGAATTGATCCAAGTTACTGATACTTTAACTACTGAAAAGTACATCTTGGCTGAAGTTCAAAAGGCATATAGAATGCAGGGTGTAGACATTGCCGACAAGCACGTCGAAGTATTGACTCGTCAAATGCTTCAAAAGGTGCGTGTCCTTGATCCAGGTGAAACTGACATCTTGCCAGGTGAAGTTATGGATATCGGTCAATTTAGAGACCGTAACAAGGAAGTTATTATTTCTGGTGGTATTCCAGCAACTGCACAAAGCGTTATCTTGGGTATTACTAAGGCTGCTTTGGAAACTAATAGTTTCTTGTCAGCTGCTTCATTCCAGGAAACTACTCGTGTTCTTACTGATGCTTCAATCAGAGGTAAGAATGATCCACTTCTTGGACTTAAGGAAAACGTTATTATCGGTAAGATTATTCCAGCTGGTACTGGTATGCCTGTATACCGCAGCATGGAACCTGAAGCTGACGTTAAGAAGCCAGATTCAGTTTACTCAATTGCTGATATTGAAAAGCAAATGAAAGAAAAAGAACAAAGTAAGTAAAATTTAGTTCTTATAAAAAGCGTTTCTATTCATAAAGAATAGGAACGCTTTTTTAGTTTAAAAATTGTGTTAGAACTAAACCTAAGAAAATAAATGGTATGAAAGGATAATGATAGTTGGAATCTTTATGTTCAATTACGAAAAATAATAAAAGTGAGAAGCAAGCAAATAAAAATATTATGTTAGCAATAGAAGGAGTTAAGTAACTGGCAATAGTGAGATAAATTAATAGGTCGCCTAGCCCCATTTTATGCTTAAAAATACTCCAACTGAAAATTGAAATAATTAATATAAGAGAAATAAAATCTAAGGTCGTAAAAGCAGAGAACTTATTTTCTAAGATAGCGATAGTTATTGCAGGAAAAAGAAAGAAAAGATCAAATTCTTTTTCATAAAAATCAGCGATAGCCGTCAAAAGAAGAGAGGAAAGAAACACAGAAGATGTGATGCCACTAATAGAGCTGAAGTCAATCAAAGAAAAGGCAAATCCTCCAACTAATTCAAACAGAAATAATTCACTTGGAATAGATTGTTTACAATAATGACAACGTCCTTTCAATAATAAGTAAGAAATAAGAGGAATCTCGTCCAGCAAAGATAATTCAAAGTGACAATTTTTGCAATAAGAGCGAGAAAAAATGAAATTTCTGTTCTCCCATCGATCAAAAACTACTGCCATGTGGGATGCAATACAAGTTCCAATTGCAAAATTAGTAAAAGTATAAATTAAATTCAAAAAATCACCTCACTATTTAATACGCAAAAAATCATTGTTTTTCTTTTTTTATTTTGAAAAAGTTTGATTTCTATTAAAAACCGAGTACAATAGTGTTTGTATGTTTTGAACAGTCTGTTCGTGAGTATAAAAAGAAACTCCCGGATGTGTGAACAAAATAGTAATTTTAGGAGGAAATTTTAATGCCAACCATTAATCAATTGGTAAGAAAAGGCCGTCATTCAAAGGTTACTAAGTCAAAGTCACCTGCTTTGAATTACAGCTACAACAGTATGAAGAAGGAATCAGTATTCAACCCAGCTCCACAAATGCGTGGTGTTGCAACTCGTGTGGGTACTATGACTCCAAAGAAGCCTAACTCAGCTTTACGTAAGTACGCTCGTGTACGTCTTTCAAACTTAATCGAAGTTACTGCTTACATTCCAGGTGAAGGCCACAACTTGCAAGAACACTCAGTCGTTTTAATTCGTGGTGGTCGTGTAAAGGACCTTCCTGGTGTTCGTTACCACATCATTCGTGGTGCCCTCGATACTGCTGGTGTTGATGGCAGAAAGCAAGGCCGTTCTAAGTACGGTACTAAGAAAGATTAAAGGAGGAGTTAAATAATGCCTAGAAAAGGTCACGTAACTAAAAGAGACGTTTTAGCAGATCCAGTTTACAACTCAAAGCTTGTTACCAAGTTAATTAACCACTTGATGATTGATGGTAAGAGAGCTAAGGCATCTTCAATCCTTTACGATGCTTTCAACATTGTTCAAGACAAGACTGGTAAGGAACCACTTGATGTATTTGAAGAAGCTATGAACAACGTTATGCCAGTTTTGGAAGTTAGAGCTCGCCGTATCGGTGGTTCAAACTACCAAATCCCAGTTGAAGTACGTCCTGAAAGAAGAACTACTTTAGGTTTAAGATGGCTTGTTTCATACGCTCGTTTACGTAACGAACACACTATGGATGAACGTTTAGCTAACGAAATCATCGATGCTTCAAACAACACTGGTTCAGCAGTTAAGAAGCGTGAAGACGTTCACCGTATGGCTGAAGCTAACCGTGCATTTGCACACTACCGCTTCTAATTCGTTCGTTTTATTTTAAGGAGAGAATAATTTATGGCTAACAAGCGTGAATTTCCATTAGCAAAGACACGTAACATTGGTATTATGGCCCACATCGATGCGGGTAAGACTACTACTACTGAACGTATCCTTTACTACACTGGTAAGATCCACAAAATTGGTGAAACTCACGAAGGTGATTCACAAATGGACTGGATGGATGAAGAAAAGGAACGTGGTATCACCATTACTTCTGCAGCCACTACTGCACAATGGAAGGACTACAGAATTAACATCATTGATACCCCAGGACACGTTGACTTCACTATCGAAGTTGAACGTTCACTCCGTGTTCTTGATGGTGCCGTAACTGTTCTTGATGCCCAAGCTGGTGTTGAACCACAAACTGAAAACGTATGGCGTCAAGCTGAAACTTACGGTGTTCCTCGTATTGTTTTTGTTAACAAGATGGATAAGATTGGTGCTGACTTCGATAAGTCAGTTAAATCATTACACGAACGTTTAAATGCTAACGCTCATGCTGTTCAAATGCCAATTGGTTCAGCTGATACCTTCGAAGGTGTTATCGACTTGATCAACATGGTTGCTGATATCTACGATGAAGACAAGCTTGGTTCAAAGTGGGATACTGTACCAGTTCCTGATGAATACAAGGAAGAAGCTGAAAAGCGTCGTGGTGAATTAATTGAAGCTGTTGCTGACGTTGACGACGGCATCATGGAAAAATACCTTGGCGGTGAAGAAATTTCTAACGATGAATTAAAGGCAGCTATCCGTAAAGCTACTTTGAACTTGGAATTCTTCCCAGTATATGCTGGTTCAGCATTCAAGAACAAGGGTGTTCAAATGATGCTTGACGGTGTTATTGACTACTTGCCATCACCACTTGACGTTAAGCCTTACGTTGCTCACGATCCTAAGACTGGTGATGAAGTTGAACTTATGGCTGACGATAAGAAGCCATTTGCAGCTCTTGCATTCAAGATCGCTACTGACCCATTCGTAGGTCGTTTGACTTTCATCCGTGTTTACACCGGTTCTCTTGAATCAGGTTCATACGTATTGAACGCTTCAAAGAACAGTCGTGAACGTGTAGGTCGTTTGCTTCAAATGCACGCCAACTCAAGAACTGAAATTCCAGAAGTATTCTCAGGTGATATCGCTGGTGCCATCGGTTTGAAGAACACCACTACTGGTGACTCATTAACTGACCCAGATCACCCACTTATTTTGGAAAGCTTGAAAGTTCCAGATCCAGTTATCCAAGTATCAGTTGAACCTAAGTCAAAGGCTGACCGTGATAAGATGGACGTTGCTTTGCAAAAGCTTACTGAAGAAGACCCAACTTTCCGTGCTGAAACTAACCCAGAAACTGGTCAAACTTTGATCTCAGGTATGGGTGAACTTCACCTTGATATCATGGTTGAACGTATGAGACGTGAATTTAACGTTGATGCTAAGATCGGTGAACCACAAGTTGCTTACCGTGAAACCTTCACTAAGGAAGCTAAGGCACAAGGTAAGTTCGTTCGTCAATCAGGTGGTAAGGGTCAATACGGTGACGTTTGGATTGACTTTACTCCTAACGAAGAAGGTAAGGGTTACGAATTTGAAGATGCCATTGTTGGTGGTGTTGTTCCTCGTGAATTCATTCCTTCAGTTGACCAAGGTTTACAAGAAGCTATGAAGAATGGTGTTCTTGCAGGTTACCCATTGATCGATGTTAAGGCTAAGCTTTACGATGGTAGTTACCACGAAGTCGACTCATCAGAAGCTGCCTTCAAGGTTGCTGCTTCACTTGCTTTGAAGAACGCTGCTTCAAAAGCTGGCGCTGTTATCTTGGAACCAATTATGAAGGTTCAAGTAACCACTCCAGAAGAATACTTAGGTGATGTTATGGGTTCAATCACTGCTCGTCGTGGTACTATGGAAGGTATGGAAGACAGAGCAGGTGCTAAGATCATCAACTCATTTGTTCCACTTTCAGAAATGTTTGGTTACGCAACTACTTTGCGTTCATCAACTCAAGGTCGTGGTACATTTACTATGGTATTTGATCACTACTCACCAACACCTAAGTCAATTCAAGCTGACATTATTAAAAAGCGCGGCGGCGAAGCTGAATAATTTTTAATAGTGAAAAGCTTTATGCTTTTAGCTTAATTGAAAACAATTACATATAAAAAAGAGTTATTGAGAATTTTCCAATGTCATTAAGTTAAGACATTGACAAATTGAATCTAATCTCTGTAGAACCGAATCATTATGATTTGGTTCTTTTTTTGCATAAAATAAAGGCGAAAAGAACCTACCTTTTCGCCCTCTGATTAAATTAGTAAACCTTCAAAATTATTGCCAGAAAGCTGGTGTTAATTATGAAAGCCCTTCACAGAAATATTTTAGATCGTCTTGATCAAATTATCAATGATACTGGAAAGCATATTCATGATTTTATCGATGATCCTCATGCCTTCACTAGGAAGCGGTTTTTAGATGCAGCTACAGTCATTAAAACTACTATTAATATGCAAGGAAAAGATTTGACCAGTGAGTTGTTTAGAGCTTTTGGCCAAAAAGCTATTAAAAGTAACGATAAAGTAGTCAGTACTTCCGCTTATGTCCAACGCAAAGGTCAGCTTTCACCCGCATGTTTTAAGCATATTCTAACTGTATTTAATCAGAATTTATTTAATATCCAGTTATTTGATCATAAATATCGTATATTTGCCATTGATGGGTCTGATTTTAATCAAATCTGGAATCCTAAATCAGAGAATATTGTTGGAAATCTCAATCATAAAGGAAAGCCATATTGCCAAATTCATGTTAATGCACTCTATGACCTGTTAAATAATACTTATCAAGACTGCATCTTTCAGCCTAAGTCAAAGATGGATGAACGTAAAGCCGCCGTTCAAATGCTTAAAAAGCTAAATTGCGGACCATATATAGTTACTATGGATCGAGGTTATACCGGCTTTAACATGATTGAAAATTGTAATCGCCTGCCTAACTGTTATTATGTCATACGTACTAAAACGGGATATGGCGCATTTAAGGAAGTAGCTGAGTTGCCTAATCAAGAGTGTGATAAGGATATAGCTTGCTGGGTGACTACCTCTAATTATTATTATGAAACCCATAAGACTACAGAAAACGTTCATTTGGTTAACCATCATTACCGTCAATATATAAAATATCGGTCTAAAAATACCAAAGATGGCAGCTGGGACTTTGGAGAGTTATGTACAATAAAATTTCGTGCCCGTAAATTTAGAATTAATGATCCTAAATCAGGCAAAGAAGAATGGGAAGTTGTTCTAACTAATCTAAATAGAGCCGATTATCCCTTAAAAAGGATCAAAGAGATCTACCATTTGCGCTGGGGCATTGAAACTTCATTCAAAAAGTTGAAATATGCTTTAGGTAGCGTACAGTTTCATTCCAAGCAGGATAGATTTATTGAAATGGAGATCTATGCCCACATGATTATGTTTAACGCAGTCAGTCAAATTGATGCTCAAGCATATGTACCACAAAAAAACTGCAAGTATCAATATGCGATCAATTTCAAACAGTCATGTTTTGTCATCCAGGCTATGTATATAATTTCTTCTTCAACTGAAATCTTTAAAAAGATTCTTATTCAAATTAGTCATTACACAATTCCGATCAGACCAGGACGAAAAGACAAAAGAAATCTCAAACCCAAATCAGCTGTATATTATTTATATCGTGTAGCCTAATTTCTAAACAAAATTTGGGTTTATTTGGCATGAAAAAAGATCATTCAAATGCGATAAATCGCAAATGAATGATCTTAAAAGTCCAAGTCGATAATTTGTCAATGTCTTAACTTAATGACATTGGAGAATTTTCAATAACTCTTTTTTTGTAAATCTTTTTTAGAAAAAATGCCCTTAAGCCTTGATATTTAAGGAAAGACAAAGTACAATAGTCTTTGTGCTTAAGGGACGATTGTGCCTTGAGTAATTAAAATTGTTGTAAAGCGTTGACGCAAAAGGTTGCGGCACGCCAGGCTGCATTGCCACAGTGGCGTGCGGGGAATTTTTGTCGAGCGAGTCATCTTTTAAAGAAGACGTTAAGGAGGTAATTTAATGGCAAGTCAAACAATTCGTATTAGACTTAAGTCATACGAACACGGTATTCTCGATGAATCAGCTGCTAAGATCGTAGCTACTGCAAAGAGAACTGGTGCTGAAATTTCAGGTCCAGTTCCTCTTCCAACAGAAAGAACTTTATTCACTGTTCTTCGTTCACCACACATGAACAAGGACTCACGTGAACAATTCGAAATGCGCACTCACAAGCGTTTAATCGATATTTTGAATCCAACACCTAAGACTGTTGATTCATTAATGAAGCTTGATCTTCCAAGCGGCGTAGACATCGAAATTAAGTTGTAATTTAAATAGAAAGAGGTGTAAACATGACCAAAGGAATCTTAGGAAGAAAAGTTGGTATGACTCAAATCTTTACTAAAGATGGTGTCCTTGTTCCTGTAACAGTTGTAGAAGCAACTCCTAACGTTGTTATGCAAGTTAAGACTGTTGAATCAGACGGTTATGAAGCTGTTCAATTAGGTTACCAAGACAAGCGTGAAGTTTTGAGCAACAAACCAGAAAAAGGTCATGCTGATAAGGCAAAGACTTCACCTAAGCGCTTCATTCGGGAAATCCGCGGTGTTGAGCTTAAGGACTATGAAGTCGGCTCAGAAGTTACTGTGGATACATTCAAGGAAGGTGACGTTGTAAACGTTACTGGTACTTCAAGAGGTCATGGATACCAAGGTAACATCAAGCGTTGGGGCCAATCAAGAGGACCAGAAACCCACGGTTCAAGATACCATAGAATTCCTGGTTCAATGGGTTCCATCATTAACCGTGTACCAAAGGGCAAGCGTTTGCCAGGTCACATGGGTATGAAGAAAGTTACCATTGAAAACTTAGTAATTGAAAAAGTTGTAGCAGACAAGAACGTATTGATGATCAAGGGCAATGTTCCAGGTGCTAAGAACTCATTAATCGTTGTTAAGACTGCTTCTAAAGCTGTTAAGGCTGATAAATAGGAAGGAGGACTAGAATGGCTAATTTAAAAGTTATGGATCAAAACGGTAAAGATTCTGGTGAAGTTACTTTAAACGATAAAGTTTTTGGTATTGAGCCTAACGAAAGTGTCGTTTTTGAAGCAATCATTAGACAAAGAGCCGGTAAGCGTCAAGGTACCTCAAAGGTTAAGAACAGATCTGCCGTTCGCGGTGGTGGTAAGAAGCCTTGGAGACAAAAGGGTACTGGTCGTGCTCGTCAAGGTTCTATCAGATCTCCACAATGGCGTGGTGGTGGTACAGTATTTGGCCCAACACCTCGTTCATACGCATACACGATGCCAAGAAAGCAACGTCGTTTGGCTATTAAGTCAGTTCTTTCCCAAAAGATGATTGATAAGGATTTGATCGTTTTAGATAAGTTGACTATGTCAGCACCTAAGACTAAAGATTTAGTATCAATGTTAAACAGCTTAAATGTTGATGGTAAGGTTTTAATTGTTTCAGATGATAACAATGTACAACTTTCCGCAAGAAACTTAGCTAAGGTTAAGGCTGTTCCAGTTAACGGTTTGAACGTTGAAGATGCAGTTAACTATGATAAGTTAATCTTGACTCAAGATGCTGTTAAGAAGATCGAGGAGGTTTTGGCTTAATGGACGCACGCGATATCATTTTAAGACCTGTCATTACTGAAAAGTCCACGAACTTAATGGATGATAAGAAGTACACATTCGACGTGCTTTTAACTGCAACCAAGACACAAGTTCGCAATGCTGTTGAAGAAATCTTCGATGTTAAGGTAAAGAGCGTTAACATTATGAATGTTCGCGGTAAAGACAAGCGAGTAGGTCGTTACACTGGTAAGACTGCTCGTCGTAGAAAGGCAATCGTCACTTTAACTAACGATTCAAACGACATCAAGATTTTCCAAGACGAAAATAAAGAAGACAACAAGTAATAGGAGGTCAGTCAATTGGCTATTAAGATTTACAAGCCAACCACTAATGGTCGTCGTCATATGACTTCTTCCGACTTTGCTGAGATTACCAAGACAAAGCCTGAAAAGACTTTACTTGAATCACAATCACATACTGCAGGTCGTAACTCATATGGTCACATCACTGTAAGACACCGTGGTGGTGGTCACAAACAAAAATACCGTATCATCGACTTTAAGCGTAATAAGGATAATGCAAAGGCAGTTGTAAAGGCTATCGAATACGATCCAAACAGAACTGCT
Source organism: Lactobacillus sp. UMNPBX6 (assembly GCF_002553975.1). Lineage (NCBI taxonomy): Bacteria > Bacillati > Bacillota > Bacilli > Lactobacillales > Lactobacillaceae > Lactobacillus > Lactobacillus sp. UMNPBX6. The sequence continues at coordinate 35,038 of NZ_PCZD01000005.1, read as the reverse complement.
AACATCGCATTACTTCACTACACTGATGGTATTAAAGCTTATATCTTAGCACCTAGGGGATTAAAGGTTGGCGATATCGTTGAATCAGGCGATTCAGTTGACATTAAGCCAGGTAACGCATTAGCATTAAAGAATATCCCATCTGGTACTTCAATCCACAACATTGAATTGAAGCCAGGTAAGGGTGGCCAACTTGTAAGAAGTGCTGGTACTTCTGCTCAAGTTTTGGGTGTTGATGGTGATTACACTTTAGTAAGATTACAAAGTGGTGAAGTTCGTAAGATCTTGTCATCATGCCGTGCAACTATTGGTGTTGTAGGTAATGAACAACATTCATTAATTCAATTAGGTAAAGCTGGTCGTAAGCGTTGGTTAGGCAAGCGCCCACAATCACGTGGTTCCGTAATGAACCCTAACGATCACCCACATGGTGGTGGTGAAGGTAAGGCTCCAGTTGGTCGTCCACAACCTATGACTCCATGGGGTAAGAAGGCTCGCGGTATCAAGACTAGAGACACCAAGAAGGCTAGCGAGAAGTTAATCATTCGTCACCGTAAAGGTAGCAAGTAATAGAAGGAGGGTTAATTAATGAGCCGTAGTATTAAAAAAGGTCCTTTTGCTGATGCATCATTATTAAAGAAGGTTGATGCACAAGCAGATGCAGATAAGAAGCAAGTTATTAAGACTTGGTCACGTCGTTCAACTATTTTCCCTTCCTTTGTTGGTTTGACTATAGCTGTTTACGATGGTAGAAAACATGTTCCAGTATACATTACTGAAGACATGGTTGGTCATAAGTTAGGTGAATTTGTTCCAACAAGAACTTTCCATGGACACAAATCCACTGAAGATAAAACCACAGCACAATAGAGGAAGGAGAAACATCTAAATGGCAGAACAAATTAGTTCAGCTAAGGCAGAAGCAAGAACTGTTCGCATCGCTCCAAGAAAAGCTCGTTTGGTCGTTGACTTAATTCGTGGTAAGAGCGTTGCCGAAGCATTAGCAATCTTAGAATTTACGCCTAGAGCTGCTTCCCCAATCGTTGAAAAAGTTTTACGTTCAGCAATTGCTAACGCAGAACACAACTACGATCTTGAAAGTGCAAATCTTTACGTATCAGAAGCATATGTAAACGAAGGTGCTACTTTAAAGAGATTCCGTCCCCGTGCTAAGGGTATGGCTTCCCCAATTAACAAGAGAACCAGTCACGTAGTTGTAGTAGTTTCAGAAAAGAACGATTAAGGGAGGTATATTAATGGGTCAAAAGATTAACCCAAACGGTTTTCGTCTCGGTGTCATCCGTGATTGGGAATCAAAATGGTATGCTGACAAAGGATACAAAGAAACTTTAAATGAAGACCTTCGAATCAGAAAGTTTATTTCAAAGAAATTGAAGGATGCTTCAGTGTCTACTGTTGAAATTGAACGTGCAGCTAACAGAATTAACATTTCAATCCACACCGCAAAGCCTGGTATGGTAATTGGTAAAGGTGGTTCTGAAGTTGAAGCTTTAAGAAAACAATTAAATGCTTTAACTGGTAAGCAAGTTCACATTAATATTGTTGAAATTAAGAAACCAGATCTTGATGCTGAATTGGTAGCAGATAGTATTGCTCGTCAACTTGAAGCTCGTATTGCTTTTAGACGTGCTATGCGTCAAGCTACTCAAAGAGCTATGCGTGCTGGTGCCAAGGGTATCAAGGTTCAAACTTCTGGTCGTTTGAACGGTGCCGACATGGCAAGAAGAGAATGGCACACAGAAGGTCGTGTTCCATTACAAACTTTGAGAGCTGATATTGATTATGCTTGGGTAAATGCTTTCACTACTTATGGTGAAATTGGTGTTCAAGCTTGGATCAACCGTGGCGAAATCTTACCTACTCGTAAGAACAAGCCAGCTTCAAAGCCAGCGAAGGGAGGAAATAGATAATGCCTTTAGTACCAAAACGAGTAAAACACCGTCGTGAATTCCGTGGTAAGATGCGTGGTGCTGCTAAAGGTGGTAAATATATTGCCTTTGGTGAATATGGTCTTGAAGCCCTCGAATCACATTGGATTACTAACCGTCAAATCGAAGCAGCCCGTGTTGCTATGACACGTTACATGAAGCGTGGCGGTAAAGTTTGGATTAGAATTTTCCCTCAAAAGTCATACACTGCTAAAGGTGTAGGTGTACGTATGGGTTCTGGTAAAGGTGCACCTGCAGGTTGGGTAGCTGTAGTTAAGAGAGAAAAGATTATGTTTGAAATTGGTGGTGTTGATGAAGCAACTGCTCGTGAAGCTTTGAGACTTGCTTCAACTAAGTTACCAATTAAGACTAAGTTTGTAACTAGAAGTTCGGAAGTAGGTGGCGAATCTAATGAAGGCTAAAGATATCAGAGCATTAACCACTGATCAAATGTTAGAAAAAGAAAAGCAATATAAAGAAGAACTCTTTAATTTGCGTTTCCAACAAGCAACGGGTCAATTAGAAAATACCGCTCGCTTGAGTAAAGTCCGCAAGAATATCGCCAGAATCAAGACTGTTCTGAGCGAAAAAGCATTAGAAAACAATTAATGGAAGGGAGCTATTAACTTGAGCGAAACAAACGAAAGAAATCGTCGTCACGTATACCAAGGTCGTGTAGTTTCTGATAAGATGGACAAGACTATCGTAGTCGTTGTTGATACTTACAAGAACCACCCAGTTTACAACAAGCGTATTAGATATTCTAAGAAATACTACGCACAAGACGAAAATAACGAAGCTAAAGTTGGCGATACTGTACGTATCATGGAAACCCGTCCATTATCTCGTAAGAAGCGCTTCCGTTTAGTAAAGATTGTTAAGAAATCTGTTTAATTTGCGGATTTAGTGAGGGGAGGATTCTACAGTGATTCAAAACGAATCTCGTTTAAAGGTTGCTGATAACTCTGGTGCCAGAGAACTTTTAGTTATTAGAGTCTTAGGTGGATCAAAGCGTAAGACCGGTAACATTGGTGACATCGTTGTATGTACTGTTAAGCAAGCAACACCAGGTGGCGTTGTCAAAAAGGGCGACGTTGTAAAAGCTGTAATTGTCAGAACAAAGTCAGGTGCACGTCGTGAAGATGGTTCATACATCAAATTCGACGAAAATGCTGGAGTAATTATTAACGCAGATAAGAGCCCACGTGGTACTCGTATCTTTGGGCCAGTTGCACGTGAGTTACGTGAGTACGACTTTATGAAGATCGTCTCTCTTGCTCCTGAAGTCTTATAATTGATAGTGAGGTGCACTGATGTTCGTTAAAACTGGTGACAAGGTAAAAGTTATTGCCGGAAAAGATAAAGGTAAAGAAGGTACTGTTCTTTCTGTTAATGTTAAGAAGAACCGTGTAGTTGTTAAGGGTGTTAACAAGATTAAGAAGCACCAAAAGCCTTCTCAAACCAACGCTAATGGTGGTGTAGTTGAATCAGAAGGTTCAATTCACGCATCAAACGTTAAAGTTATTAGTAAAAAAGAAGATAAGTAGAAGGGAGGACACAAATGGCAAGTTATTTAGCTGAAGAATACAAAGAAAAAGTAGCTCCTGCATTGGCAGAAAAGTTTGATTACAAGTCATCAATGCAAATTCCAAAGATCGACAAGATCGTTTTGAACATGGGTGTCGGTGACGCTGTTTCTAACGCCAAGAACTTGGACGAAGCTGTTGAAGAATTAACTTTAATTTCTGGTCAAAAGCCATTAATTACTAAGGCAAAGAAGTCAATCGCTAACTTCCGTTTACGTGAAGGTATGTCTATCGGTGCTAAGGTAACCCTTAGAGGCGACAGAATGTACGACTTCTTATACAAGTTAATCAATGTTTCTCTTCCACGTGTTCGTGACTTCCGTGGTGTATCAACTCGTTCATTTGATGGTCGTGGTAACTACACTTTAGGTGTTAAGGAACAATTGATTTTCCCAGAAATCGATTTTGATAAGGTTAACCGTACTAGAGGTTTAGACATTGTTATCGTAACTACTGCCAACACTGATGAAGAAGCTCGTGAACTTTTGACTCAATTTGGTATGCCGTTTGCAAGATAGTGGAGGACATTAATGGCTAAAACATCACAAAAAATCAGAAATCGTCGTCCTGCTAAGTTCTCTTCACGCGAATATACACGTTGCGAGAGATGTGGTCGTCCACATTCCGTATACCGTAAATTCGGTTTATGCCGTATTTGCTTAAAGGAATTAGCACACAAGGGTCAAATCCCTGGTCTTAAAAAGGCTAGTTGGTAGTATACGGTTAGGAGGATAGCTTAAATGGTCATGACAGATCCAATCGCAGATTACTTGACTAGAATCAGAAATGCCAACATGGCAAAGCACGATTCAGTTGAAATTCCTGCATCAAATATTAAAAAGTCTATTTCAGAAATTTTGAAACGTGAAGGTTTCATCCGTGATTACGAAGTTGCTGATGATAACAAGCAAGGCGTTATCAAGGTATTCTTGAAATATGGTCCAAATGGAGAACGCGTTATTTCAGGCTTAAAGCGTATTTCTAAGCCAGGTCTTAGAAACTACGTAAGTGCTGAGGACTTACCTAAAGTTCTTAATGGTTTAGGCATTGCCATCGTTTCTACTTCTGCTGGTGTTATTACTGACAAAGAAGCAAGACAAAAGAACGTTGGCGGCGAAGTAATTGCCTACGTTTGGTAATACTGACAGAAAGGAGAACAATTAATGAGCCGAATCGGTTTAAAGACTATTGAAGTCCCTGACAGTGTCACTGTTACCAAGGAAGGCGACAACATTACTGTTAAGGGCCCTAAGGGTGAATTAACTAGATACTTCGATCCAAAGATCACTTTTGAACAAAAAGACGGTGAAATTAACTTTTCACGTTCAAGTGAAAATGATAAAGCAATTCACGGTACTGAAAGAGCTAACTTAGCTTCAATGATCGAAGGTGTAGTTAACGGTTATAAGAAGACTTTAAAGTTAATCGGTGTTGGTTACCGTGCACAAGCACAAGGCAACAAGATTACTTTAAACGTTGGTTACTCACACCCAGTTGTATTGACTGCACCAGAAGGTGTTTCTGTTAAGGCAACTTCAGCAACTGATGTAGAAGTTGAAGGTGTTTCAAAGCAAGATGTAGGTCAATTTGCAGCTGAAATCCGCGCCGTACGTCCACCAGAACCTTACAAGGGTAAGGGTATTCGTTATGTTGATGAATACGTACGTCGTAAGGAAGGTAAGACAGGTAAGTAATAAGTAGTTATTTTGAGGTGAAATTGTGATTTCTAAACCAGATAAAAACAAGTTACGCTTAAAGCGTCATAAACGTATTCGTGGTAAGATTTCTGGTACTGCTGAGCGCCCACGCTTAAGCATTTTTCGTTCAAATAAAAACATCTACGCTCAATTAATTGATGACGTAGCGGGTGTTACGCTTGCAAGCGCCTCAACTTTGGATGAAAACGTATCAGAAGATGCAACTAAGGTAGAACAAGCTGCTGCTGTAGGTAAGGCTATTGCTGAAGCTGCAAAGGCTAAGAACATTTCTACAGTTGTATTTGATAGAAGTGGTTACTTATACCACGGCCGTATTCAAGCGTTAGCTGATGCTGCTCGTGAAAACGGATTAGATTTCTAGGAAAGGAGAATTAACACATGGCAAACCGTAATGATTCTCGTAATAATCGCAGAAACAAAGACGATATCGAAGATCAATTAGTCGCTGTCAACCGTATCACTAAGGTTGTTAAAGGTGGTCGCCGTATGAGATTTGCTGCTCTTGTTGTTGTTGGCGACAAGAAAGGCCGTGTAGGTTTTGGTACTGGTAAAGCTCAAGAAGTCCCAGAAGCAATCCGTAAGGCTGTAGAAGACGGTAAGAAGAAGATGATTAACGTACCTAAAGTTGGTACTACTATTCCTCATGAAGTTATTGGTCACTACGGTTCAGGTAACATTTTATTGAAGCCTGCTGAAGCTGGTTCCGGTGTTGCTGCTGGTGGTGCCGTACGTATCGTTATGGATATGGCTGGTATTTCAGACGTAACTTCAAAGTCACTTGGTTCTAATACTCCAATCAACGTTGTTCGTGCAACTATCGATGGTTTGAAGAAGCTTAGAACTAGCGAAGAAGTAAATAAACTTCGTCAACCTGAAAGAGCTTAGATTAGGGAGATCATAGATGACTGATTTAAAGATTACTTTAATTAGAAGTGCTGCTCACCGTCTACCTGAACAAAGAAAGATTGTTAAAGCTCTTGGCTTAGGTAGAGTAAATAGTACTGTTGTTCTTCCAGACAACGCTGCTACTCGCGGTGCATTATTGAAAATTGCTCACTTAATCTCTGTTGAAGAGATTAATAAATAATATATCAAGGAGGTGCCAAATTAATGAAGCTTCATGAATTACATTCTGCTGAAGGCTCACGTCGCAATAGAAAACGTGTTGGTCGTGGTACTTCAAGTGGTTACGGTAAAACTTCTGGCCGTGGTCAAAAGGGTCAATTAGCTCGTCAAGGCGGTCATACACGTTTAGGTTTTGAAGGTGGTCAAATGCCATTATTCAGAACTATGCCAAAGCGTGGTTTTAAGAATATTAACCGTAAAGAATATGCAATTGTAAACTTAGATGACTTAAATAAGTTCAATGACGGTAGTGAAGTAACTGTTGAAACTCTTAAGGAAAACGGTTTGGTAAAGAAAGAATTATCAGGCGTTAAGTTACTTGGCAACGGTGAATTGAAAGTTAAATTAACTGTAAAGGTTAACAAAGTTTCCGCAGCTGCTAAGAAGGCAGTTGAAGCCGCTGGCGGAACTGTTGAGGTGATCTAATGTTTTCGACCTTGAAGAACGCCTTTAAAGATAAAGAAATTAGAAATAAAATTTATTTTACACTCTTTATTCTTTTAATATACCGGATTGGTGCTAATATTGCTGTTCCTGGTGTTAATGCAAAGGCGATCACTCAGGTTGCTCAAACTGGATTAGTTCCAATGCTAGATACTGTATCTGGTGGTGGACTAGATAACTATTCAATATTTTCCTTGGGTGTTTCTCCCTATATTACGGCCCAAATTGTAATTCAATTATTACAAATGGATATCGTACCTACATTAGTAGAATGGGGGAAACAAGGTGAAGTTGGGCGTCGTAAGACTAATCAAGTAACTAGATATTTGACATTAGTTGTTGCTTTTGTTCAAAGTATTGGTATTACATTAGGTTTTAACGCCTTGACTGAAATGGGGTTGGTAAAGAATCAAACTCCACAAACTTATATAGAAATTGCTATTATCATGACCGCCGGAACTATGTTATTAACATGGTTAGGTGATGAAATCACAGATAAGGGACTTGGAAATGGTGTATCAGTAATTATCTTTGCTGGTATTATTGCAAGATTACCTAGTGGATTATGGCAAATCTATAAAGAAGGAATTATTAATAATAGTGCCAGTGATCGTTGGCAAGGTATTTTGTTCTTCATCGCGGTTATAGTTGCAATCCTTATTGTAACCCAATTGGTTACATGGGTTGAACAAGCTGATCGTCGTATTCCTATTCAATACACAAGAAGAGCGACGATTAGTGGTTCTGAAAGTTTTCTACCATTAAAGGTTAATGTATCTGGAGTTATTCCAGTTATTTTTGCCAGTTCTTTTATTGTTACACCGGCAACAATTTTAATGGCCTTTCAAAGAACCCAAGGTGATCAGCAATGGTTTAAAGTAATGAACCAGATCTTTAGTTTACAAACTACACCTGGAGTTATTATCTACACCTTTTTAATTATTCTATTTACATTCTTCTACGCTTTTGTACAGGTTAACCCTGAGAAGCTAGCAGAAAACTTACAAAAACAAGGTGCTTATATTCCTAGCGTTTGGCCAGGTAAAGATACCCAGAATTATATTTCAAAAATGTTGATTAAATTATCAACTGTAGGTTCAGTATTTTTAGGCTTAGTTGCATTATTGCCTCAATTAGCTACTAACTTTTGGAATCTCCCAAGTTCCATTGGTTTAGGAGGAACAAGTCTTTTAATTGTTATTGGGGTTGTTCTTGAGTTATCTCGTCAAATTAACGGATTGTTAATGAAGAGAGAATATGTTGGATTCATCAGATAGGAACGGATAAATGATTAACTTAATTCTTTTAGGTTTACCGGGTGCTGGTAAAGGTACAGCATCAGAGAGAATCGTCGATAAATATCACTTAACTCATATTTCAACTGGAGATATGTTTAGGGAAGCAATGGCTAATAAGACTAAGGTTGGTCTTGAAGCTAAAAGTTACATTGATAAAGGTAACTTGGTACCAGATGAAGTTACTGCTAAGTTAGTTGAAGAACGTTTAAGCCAACCTGATATTAAAGAAGGTTTCATCTTAGACGGTTTCCCAAGAACTACTGTACAAGCAGAACTTCTTGATGGTATTACTAAACGCTTAAAGAAACCATTAACAAATGTTATTGCGCTTGAAGTTGATGAAGATACTTTGATTAAGCGTTTATCAGCTAGATACATGTGTAAAAATTGTGGTGCCACTTATAATAAACTTTCAAAGCAACCTAAAGTTGAAGGTACTTGTGATCGTTGTGATGGTCATGAATTTTATCAACGTGAAGATGATAAGCCAGAAGTTGTTAAGAATCGTCTTGAAGTTAATGAAAAGATGAATGCACCTTTGAAAGACTTTTATCAAAAGAAAGGTTTGCTTACTGTAATTAATGGTGAACAAACTCCAGAAAAAGTCTTTGAAGATATTGATGCGGTATTGAGTAATAATCAATAGAATAAATTTGTATAATTTTTTATCCGTGTTATAATTTCAAAGTATGACTGTTTAATTGCGGAGGAACAACTTTGGCAAAAGATGATGTCATTGAAGTAGAGGGTAAGGTAGTAGATACCTTACCTAATGCTATGTTTAAAGTTGAATTAGAAAATGGGGCTACTATTTTAGCACATGTTTCAGGTAAAATCAGAATGCACTATATTCGCATTTTGCCTGGAGACCGTGTAACAGTAGAATTATCTCCATATGATTTAACTAAAGGTAGAATTACGTATCGGTTTATAAAGTAATATAACGGAGGGAAACATGAAGGTTAGACCATCTGTTAAACCAATGTGCGAACATTGTAAAGTTATTAAGAGACATGGCCGTGTAATGGTTATTTGCTCAGCAAATCCAAAGCACAAGCAACGTCAAGGTTAATAGTGTAGAAAAAGAGGAGGTGTAGTTTATGGCTCGTATTGCTGGTGTTGACTTACCAAGAGATAAAAGAATTGTTGTTGCTTTAACATACATTTATGGTATTGGTGATGCAACTGCTAAGAAGATTTGTGCTGATGCTGGTGTTTCTGAAGACGTTCGTTCAAAGGATTTAACTCCAGAAGATCAAGAAAAGCTTCGTACTGAAGTTGATAAGTATCGTGTTGAAGGTGACTTACGCCGTGAAGTAAGCATGAACATTAAGCGTTTAGTTGATATTGGTTCTTATCGTGGTATTCGTCACCGCCGTGGACTTCCAGTTCGTGGTCAAAATACCAAGAATAATGCTCGTACTCGTAAGGGTACTAAGAGAAACCGTTAATTTTATTTATAAGGAGGTTTATTGATGCCTGCAAAGAAAACAGCACGTAAGCGTCGTGTGAAGAAGCATGTTGAAAGCGGTGTGGCACACATTCACTCAACGTTTAATAATACTTTAGTCATGATTACTGACGTTCAAGGTAATGCAGTTGCTTGGTCTTCAGCTGGTGCATTGGGCTTTAAGGGTAGTCGTAAGTCTACTCCATTTGCAGCTCAAATGGCAGCAGAAGCAGCAGCTAAGAGTGCAATGGACCAAGGTATGAAACATGTAGAAGTTTCTGTAAAAGGTCCTGGTGCTGGTCGTGAATCTGCTATTAGATCACTTCAAGCAACTGGTCTTGAAATTACTGCAATTCGTGACGTTACGCCAGTTCCCCACAATGGTTCCAGACCACCAAAACGTCGTCGTGTTTAATATTGTCCTTGATATAGGACGTTACGTTTTGAAAGGGGCCCAGTAATGATTGAATTTGAAAAACCAAATATTACCGTTGTTGAACAAGAAGATTCTTACGGTAAGTTTGTTGTTGAACCACTTGAGCGAGGCTTTGGTACTACTTTAGGTAACTCTCTAAGAAGAGTCTTACTTACTTCTATTCCAGGTACTGGACTTGTTTATGTGCAAATTGATGGCGTTTTACACGAGTTCTCAACAGTTCCTGGCGTCAGAGAAGATGTAACCAAGATTATTCTTAATTTGAAGAAACTTGAATTAAAGTCTCTTTCAGATGAGAGAAAGGTTATTGAATTAGACGTTGAAGGTCCTGCCACAGTAACTGCTGATGATCTTAAAGTTGATGCAGACGTTCAAGTCTTAAATCCGGATCAATACATTTGTACCATTGCTGAAGGTGGACACTTGCACATGGAAATTGCCGTGCAAAATGGTAGAGGTTATGTTGCTGCAAGTGACAATAAGAGTGATGACATGCCAATTGGAGTAATTCCTGTTGATTCTCTATTCTCACCAATTAAAAAGGTTAACTATCAAGTTGAATCAACTCGTGTTGGTAAGAGAGACGATTTTGACAAGCTCACTTTTGAGATTTGGACTGACGGTTCAATCAAGCCTAATGACGCCCTTAGTTTTGCTGCTAAGATTTTAGTTGAACATTTCAAGGTATTTGAATCAGCTGATGCAGATACTAAATTCAGCGAAGTAATGGTGGAAAAGGAAGACGATAAGAAAGAAAAGAAACTCGAAATGACAATTGAAGAGCTTGATCTTTCTGTTCGTTCATATAACTGCCTGAAACGTGCCGGCATTAACACTCTTCAAGAGTTAACTGATAAGACAGAATCAGATATGATGCGTGTACGTAACTTGGGACGTAAATCATTGGAAGAAGTTAAGAATAAATTAACCGACTTAGGTCTTTCACTTCGTCAAGAAGACTAAAGTAGGTAAATAAAGGAGGCAAACCCATGGCATACCGTAAATTAGGTCGCGATAGTGCTCACAGAAAAGCAATGCTAAGAGAAATGACTACTCAATTAATCATGAACGAACGTATTGTTACTACTGAAACTCGTGCTAAAGAAGTTCGTAAGACTGCCGAAAAGATGATCACTTTAGGTAAGCGCGGCGATTTAGCTTCAAGAAGAAAGGCTGCAGCATTCGTACGTAACGAAGTTGCAGATGTTCATGAAGAAAAAGATGCAGTTGTTGTTAAGTCAGCATTGCAAAAGCTTTTCAGCGATGTAGCACCTCGTTACAAGGATCGCAATGGTGGTTACACCAGAATTTTGAAGTTAGCTGTTCCTCGTAAAGGTGATGCTGCTCCAATGGTTATTCTTGAATTAGTTTAATTCAGAATTACCACAACTTAATACGTATTAAGAATTATCCATGAAAGTGAGAAAAAGCGTAAAGATGATGGCGAAAGCTTAGTCTAGCTTAGATGATAGAAATCATCCCTCTTCATGGATGATTTTTTTTGCTCTTTTTTCTGTTACAATTACTAATAAGTAGTTTAGAGGGGAAGTGTCAGCATGCCTAAGGATGATGCTGTTGAGTTTCAACATGTCAAGTTTACTTATCCAGATACAAAAAAAGCTGTTTTAAAGGATGTTAATTTTACAGTAAAAAAAGGGTCATGGACGTCTTTAATTGGACATAATGGTAGCGGAAAATCAACAATTTCCAAGTTGATCAATGGGTTACTGTTACCAGATGAGAATTCTAATAGTAAAATTACAGTTTTAGGTACACCTGTGACGGCTGAAAATATCTGGAATATTAGAGAAAAAGTTGGAATAGTTTTTCAAAATCCAGATAATCAATTTGTTGGTGCTACTGTAGGGGATGACGTAGCTTTTGGCTTAGAAAATCGCGGCGTACCTAGAGAAGAAATGATAAAAACAGTAAGGAACGTTTTATCTGAAGTAGGCATGTTGGAATATATTGACTCTGAACCCGCTAATCTCTCTGGTGGACAAAAGCAAAGAATAGCTATTGCTGGAATACTAGCTGTCGAACCCAAAATTATTATTTTAGATGAATCTACTTCTATGCTTGATCCGAGTGGGAGAAAACAAGTTCTTAGAATAATTAGTGAGTTGATGCAGAAAAAGGATTTAACGGTTATTTCCATTACACATGATATCGATGAAGCCAGTATGGCAGATAGTGTGATTGTTTTAAATGATGGTGAAATAATTGATCAGGATCCACCAGAAAAGATTTTTAATAAAACTTCTATGCTTAAACAAATAGGGTTAGATATTCCATTTACTAATAAATTAATACTGGAATTAAATAAAAATGGGATTCGAGTGCCCCAGAATGTAAAAACGAAAGATGAGTTGAAGCAATATCTATGTCAATTAAATTTGAAAATGTAAATTATGTTTATTCTCCTGGAACAACAATGGAGAAAAAAGGGTTAGACAATGTTTCTTTTGAATTATTAGACAATAGTTTTATTGCATTAATCGGACATACAGGTAGTGGAAAATCGACTTTAATGCAGCATTTTAATGCATTGCTAAAACCGAGTTCAGGAACAATTGATATAGCGGGATATCATATTACGTCCCAAACTGGAAATAAGAACTTAAAAAAACTGCGTAAAGAAGTAGGATTAGTGTTTCAATTTCCAGAAAGTCAATTATTTGAAAACACTGTACTTGATGATGTGAAATTTGGTCCAAAAAACTTTGGAATGAGTGATAAAGAGGCCGAAGCTAAAGCAAAGAAATGGTTAGAGCAAGTGGGGTTGTCAACGGATGTGATTTCTAAGTCTCCATTTGAGCTTTCTGGGGGACAGATGAGACGCGTTGCAATTGCAGGTGTAATGGTCAATGAGCCTCAAATACTCTGTCTGGATGAGCCTGGAGCGGGATTAGATCCACGAGCTCGAGAAGAAATGATGCAGATTTTTGTGAATTATCAAAAGGCCGGTCATACTGTTATTTTGGTTACTCATAATATGGATGATGTTGCTAAATATGCGGATGATGTTTTAGTAATGGAACACGGAAAATTGATTAAACATGATAAACCACAAAAAGTTTTTGAAAATGAGGAATGGTTAAAAAAGCATTATTTAGATGAACCTACTTCTAGTTTGTTTGCATCATCGTTAAAGGGCTTCAGATTTAAAGAAAATCCGTTGACAATCAAAGAATTAGTTGATGGAATTAAGGAAAATGTGCAGGGGGGAGTTTAATGAGTAAGATAATTATTGGACGATATATTCCAGGTGATTCTCTTGTTTATAAAATGGATCCCCGAGGTAAATTATTAATCACTATTTTGTTTATTTTGGCCATCTTTTTAGCCAATAATCCTATTACTTATGCAATTATTACCTTATTTTGCTTTTTAGCGATAATTGCTACAGGATTAAAAGCTCGAGTGTTTTGGAATGGTGTTAAACCTTTAATAGGCTTAATTTTCTTTACTTCCCTATTACAATTGTTTTTTATGACTGGTGGCAAAGTTTTTTGGCATTGGTGGATATTTAGTATTTCAAGCTATGGTATCGTAAATGCGATATATATTTTTGTCCGTTTCACGTTAATCATTTTGATTTCCACAGTAATGACGGTGACGACTATGCCTCTGGAGATAGCAGATGCAATGGAATGGTTACTTAAGCCTTTAAAAGTGGTGAAAGTTCCTGTAGATAAAATTGCACTCGTCATTTCGATTGCTTTACGTTTTGTTCCGACTTTATTTGATGAGACATTAAAAATCATTAATGCTCAAAGATCACGTGGAGCGGATTTTAATGATGGTGGCTTAATAAAAAGAGCTAAAGCAATCGCACCGATTCTTATCCCATTATTCATTCACTCACTTGAGACAGCGATTGATCTCTCTACTGCGATGGAATCACGTGGATATCGTGGGAGTGAAGGAAGAACCAAATATCGAGTTTTAAATTGGTCAAAATATGATTTGATTTCTTTGGCATATTTTGTTTTGTTGGTAGGACTATTGTTAATTTTTAGGACACATTAATTATGGCAACTAGATATAAGATGACAATGGCATATGATGGTCATTTATTTCATGGCTTTCAGCTGCAGCCAGATCAACGTACAGTTCAGGGAACCGTTGAAGATGCATTAAAGAAAATGACTAAGGGAAAACGCATTATTGTTCAAGGCTCTGGTAGAACAGATGCTGGAGTTCATGCTGTTGGACAGGTAATTCATTTTGATTATCCTGGTAAAACTATTCCAGCTAATCGAATGATCTTGGCGTTAAATTCAATGATGCCAACTGATATTATTTTTAATGATTGTGAAATAGTTAATGAAAATTTTCATGCTAGATATTCTATTAAAGGTAAATGGTATCGCTATCGTGTAAGTTTGGATCATTTTGTTAATCCATTTAAACGGTTTTATACAGGACATTTTCCATATGTGCTAGACGTAGAAAAAATGCAAGAAGCTGCGCAAGACTTGTTAGGCAAACATGATTTTACTAGTTTTGCGGCAAGCGGTGGGCAAATAGAAGATAAAGTTAGAACAATTTATTATGTAAACATTGTTAAGGACGAAAAAGAGAATGAAATAATATTCGATTTTATTGGTTCTGGTTTTTTATACAATATGGTTCGAATTATGGTTGCTGCATTGCTTGAAATCGGCAATGGACGGCGTCCAATTCATGATTTAAAGCGTGTAATTGCCGCTAAAGATAGGCAGGAAGTACGACAAACGGCTCAAGCAAGTGGTCTTTATCTTTATCATGTTTTTTATGATGAAATACCACAAAAATATAGATTAGACTAGCATTTATAATTGACTTTTTAGCAAAAAGGACGTACTCTAGTATAGTATGTTTGTCCACGATAGGCCCCGGAAACTTATTGTTTTCAAACTGCAAATAAACGGAGGAATTTAAATTGCGTACTACACCATTAGCAAAATCTAGTGAAATCGAACGTAAGTGGTACATTGTTGATGCAACCGACGTATCTTTAGGTCGTCTTTCTGCAGCTGTAGCCACTATTTTGAGAGGTAAGAACAAGCCTCAATACACACCTAATGTTGATACCGGTGATAACGTTATTGTTATCAACGCTTCAAAGATTAAGTTGACTGGTAAAAAGGCTTCAGACAAGTTCTACTACCACCACTCAGAATGGCGTGGTGGCTTGAAGGCTGTTTCATACGGCGAGTTGCTTGCTAATAACCCAGTTAAGATGGTTGAAATCTCAGTTAAGGGTATGCTTCCAAAGAACACTCTTGGTCATCATGAATTCATGAAGATGCATGTTTATGCTGGCGAAGACCACAAGCACGAAGCACAAAAGCCTGAAAAGTTAGATATCAACAAGTTAATTTAATTAGGAGGTTAAATAATGGCACAACAAGCTGCATACACAGGTACTGGTCGCCGCAAGGATTCAGTTGCGCGTGTTCGTTTAGTACCAGGTAACGGTAAGATCACTGTTAACGGTAAAGATGTTGATCAATACATTCCATACCCTAACTTGGTTAAAGATTTAAAGCAACCTTTAACATTAACTGAAACTGAAGGTCAATACGACGTTCACGTTAATGTTAACGGTGGTGGTTTCTCTGGCCAAGCTGGAGCTATCCGTCACGGTATTGCACGTGCTCTTCTTGAAGTTGACCCAGACTTCCGTGGTCCACTTAAGAAGGCAGGTTTCTTAACTCGTGACCCAAGAATGAAGGAAAGAAAGAAGCCAGGTTTGAAGAAAGCCCGTAAAGCTTCACAATTCTCAAAGCGTTAATCTTTGGATTTACGTTTATACAAAAAGCATCCCAATCAGGGATGCTTTTTTGGTGCAATAAAAAACTAAGAACATTTTAGCTCTTAGTTTTCCACAAATTATAAACTATCTTGAATATTATCAGCTAAGTAGTCGTAAAGCATACCATGCTTCAATTGCTTAGTATCAACACCAAGTGCTTCTGCAATAGCGTAAGCAAATGCCCAAGCAGTAGCTGGACCACGGCTAGTCAAAACTTTGTGTTCTTTGTCAGTGACAGTAATTCTTTCACTGAAATGAGCGCTTGGATCATACTTAGCACATTCTTCTTCAATACCTGGATAGCAAGTGAACTCAGCATCTTTTAATACACCATAGCGAGCTAATGCACGAGGAGCAGCACACATTGCAGCATCCCACTTTCCAGCTTCATGACGCTTAACCATTAAATCGCGTAACTTTTCATCATCACGTAAGTTAGCTGAACCAGTCATTCCACCTGGAAAAGCAACTAAATCGTAGTCAAGCAAACTGTTGTCCACAACTTTGTCACAAGTTAACTTAATGTGGTGATCACCATCTACGTCTTTACTGTGCAAGCCGACCATATCACATTCAACATTTAGACGGCGTAATACATCGACTACACTTAAACCTTCAACTTCTTCACAACCATCTGCAAAGATAACAGCAACTTTTGTCATCAAAATCATCCTTTCTAAGTGACATATATTTATTATAACTATTAATCAAGGTCTAGATAAAAATCAAGGTCTGCTAATTTGCTTAAATGTAGGGTAGGACGAGGTGAGATAGGAATTTTATCCTTTTTTGGTGCAAGCCATAAAGATTTTAGATTTGCGTTTTCTGCGCCTTGAATTTCTTCATCTAGATTTGTGCCAATCACGAGAGTACTGTCAGGATCAATCTCAGGATGATCCTTCAATATTTTGAAAAAGATATTTTTACTAGGCAGCTTATCTTTAAAATCGTCTGTAAAATAAGCAAAGTTAAAAGAACTGAGTAATTCAGTTGGCGCAAGACGTGGCTCAATTTGAGCTTTGGTTTCTTTAGCAAGTAGAATTAGACGAAGAGAACCAGTAATTTCATCTAAAAAATCTGTAGCGCCTTTAACTAAGCGAGTTTGTTTTTGCATTTTTTGTGCAAAAACAGCTCGTGTTTCAGCTAAATCTTCTTTTAGGTATGTGGACAAAGCTAGATCGATTTGTTCATCTGTGGATAAAAGCTTAAATTGCTTTTGCAAACTAGTATATTTAATCCGGTCAGCTGGTCCCCAATCTATGCCGTAATGTTTTAAAGTTTGGCGAAGAGCATTTTTTTCAGCTAGTTTTTCATTTAAAAGACTGCCCTCAGGAATAAAAATTAAAGTATTGAATGTAGACATTTGATAACTTCCTTTATGTTAGTAACTACTAGAATTATAATGGATTGGATGATGTAAAGAAAGGGAATAGAAAATGACGATTTGGACGATAATCTTTTTATTGTTAGGTGGAGTAGCTGGCGGCTTACTTTCTTCTATTGCATCAATGGCATCACTTGCCTCGTATCCGGTGCTTTTAGCTGTGGGTATTCCGCCGGTTTTTGCCAATGTAACAAACGATGCCGCATTAATTTGGACTAGTATAGGTTCAACTGTCTCCTCTACGAAAGAGTTAAAGGAACATTGGAAACAGGTCTGGTTTTACACTATTTTTACTGTAGTCGGTTCAATTATTGGTTGCATGCTTTTACTTTCATTTCCATCCAGTGTCTTTGAAAAAGCAGTACCATTTTTCATAGCATTTTCTGGAATTATGATCATTGTTTCAGGCAAACATCATAGTTTGAATACCAAAAAGCAGCCGATGTGGTTAAAGGTGATCTATTTCATTGCGCTTTTAATAATGGGAGCCTACACTGGCTATTTCGGTGCAGCCGGTGGTGTAATAGTACTCGTGCTTTTGACCTACATTACTAATGAAAAATTCATCGTGATTAACGCAATCAAAAATGTGATTTGTGGTTTTGCTAATTTAGTGGCTCTTATTATTTTTATGTTTACTTCGCATATCTATTGGCTGCAGGCAATACCATTAGCCATAGGGATGTTTGCTGGTGGCTATATTGGACCTGCAATTTTAAGGCGAGTGCCAGAGAAGCCAGTTCGAATTTTCATTGCTACACTTGCATTTGTTCAAGCATCATATTTCTTTTATACAGCATATATTCGTTAAGTTTGATACAATGTTTATTAATGTAAAGGGAGGGTTAATATGTCAACAGAAGTTTATTTAGTTCGTCATGGTGAAACCATGTTTAACCAATTGAATAAGGTGCAAGGCTGGTGTGATTCACCACTGACTGTTAAGGGAATTAACGATTTAAAAGTGACTGCTAATGCTTTGAGTCAAGTTCACTTTGATAATATGTATTCATCTGATTTAAAAAGAGCAATTGATACTGTTCATTTAATGAAAGATGCTAACTTGGTCTCAGATATTGGTAAAATTAAAAAGTTGCCTGAATTTCGTGAAGTATTCTTCGGAACTTTTGAAGGTGATGATATTAACCAAACCTGGGATCAAGTAGCAATGGCAGCAGGTATAGGGCATGAAGATAATGTTGCTAAGATTATCAACCAAGTAGGTTTGCGTGAATTTCGTGAAGCTACTAAGAGAGCTGATCCAAGACACTTAGCCGAAGATAAAGATGAGTTAGATAAACGTATGGTTCGTGCCATCGATGTGTTAAAAGATGTGACTAAAAATGAACAAAGAGTTTTATTAGTAACTCATGGTGATTTTATCAAGACTTTATCTATTAAATATTGGAATAAGAGCGATGGTAAGCACGATATCATTTTCCCAGATAATGGAAGTGTCACTCGTGGAATTTTGCACGATAATGGTAAATTTGAAATTGTAGATTACAATGTCAATGCCGAAAAACTGTAAAAATAAGTCCTACTGCATAAGTAGGGCTTTTTTGGTACACTGATAACGGAAGGAAAATATTTATGAATAAAGATCATACAACAAAGCGTTATGTATTTGTTACATTGCTTAATGTGATAATTACTATTGCGGAATTTTTAGGTGGTATTTTATCAGGTTCACTGGCATTGCTTTCAGATGCTGTGCATAACTTAAGCGATGTGGGGGCCATTATTTTATCTTTTGTAGCTCACTTAATTAGTAGAAGAAGTCGCAATCAACGAAAGACTTTTGGCTATGATCGAGCCGAAACCTTGGCTGCGTTTACTAATGGAGTTGTGCTAATAGTTATCAGTGTTGTATTATTCGTCGAAGCTATTCAAAGATTTTGGCAACCGGAACATATTCATGGTGGAATTATGTTAGTTGTATCAATTATCGGACTAGTCGCCAATATTATTTCTATGTTAGCGATGCATCATGATGCTAAAGGAAACTTAAATGTCCGTTCAACATTTATCCACATGCTTAGTGATGCACTATCTAGTGTGGCCGTTGTAATTGGTGCGATTTTTATTTACTTTTGGAATGTAACTTGGCTTGACCCTGTTTTGACAATTCTAGTTTCAGTCTTTGTTTTACATGAGGCTTATGAGATCACGATGAAGGCTGCTAATGTATTGATGGAATCAAATCCTGATATTGATTTAAATTCGGTTAATGACATTGTGCTTTCTTTTCCAGAAGTAAAGAATATTCACCATGTCCATGTATGGCGCTATAGTGATGACTTTATTATGATGGATGCCCATATTAATGTTGATCGCAATCTTCATGCAGATGAGCTTGAGAATCTTTATCAAGATATTGGTAAAAAACTTAAAGCCAAATTGGGTATTAACCATGTGACGTTACAAGCGGAATGCGAACGTGGACGCAATGATAAAATGATCGTTCCAGGCCGTGGGACTAATGAGGATTAGGTGAAAAGATGTTCTCAGTTAATATTTTTACAGCGATAATTGTTTTAATCATGGGAATCTATGACATGTCTTATGCCTTTAATAGACGCAAGCAGCCCAATAATAAGGGCGGCATTAAGGCGTTTATGATTTTGGGGATAATTTTTACAATTGCTGGTATAGTTATGATTGTTAGATGTTTACTTAAATAAAGGATCGATAAAATGGCGAAATTAGTATTGGTTCGACATGGTGAAAGTGTTGCTAACGCCGCAAATGTTTATACAGGCTGGAATGATGTGCCATTAACTAAGAAGGGCGAGCAACAAGCTAAAAAAGCAGGTGAATTGATTAATACTATTTCTGATTTTGCACCAACGCATATTCATACTTCTGTCTTATCTCGTGCCATTGTGACGGCCAATATTGTAGCTGAAACATGCGATTTTTTGTGGCTACCTATGACTAAGACGTGGCGCTTAAATGAACGGCATTATGGCGCCTTGAGAGGCCTCAACAAGGATATCTCACGTAAAGTCTTTGGTGTAGAACAGGTTTTATTATGGCGGCGCAGTTTTGATTCCATTCCGCCCAAGCAGGGATCGCCAATTATTGATCGTCGCTATAAGTTGTGTGATCAACATTTAATGCCGCGTGCAGAGAGTTTGCATCAAACGCAAAAGAGATTGATGCCATATTATTATGATCACATTGCCTCAAGATTGCTTAATGGAGAAGATCAATTAATAGTAGCTCATGGTTCAAGCCTGCGAGCTTTAATCAAAAAACTAGAAAATATTAACAATCACGATATTGTAAACTTGGAAGTGCCTAACGCAGAACCAATTGTTTATACTATGGATGATCAGTTAAATATTGTTAAAAAAGAAATACTTCGGGGGTAAAATGCAGCTTGCTGCATTTTTTTAGTGCTCTTAATAATGATTTTCGCGTATCTATGGTAAAATCTATAATGATTTCTAGTATATTTAGTTTGGAGTATTAGGCATGCGTAAATTATTTTTATTACGAGGTGCACCTGGCTCCGGTAAATCTTCTTTTATTGCACGCCATCACTTAACGCCTTATGCGATTAGTCGAGATCAAATAAGGTTATTATTGGCGGATTTGACAGTTTATTATCAAGAGGATGCGGATGTATTACACCAAGTTATTCCGCGGCACGTAACAGTGCGTACTGAGCAAATGGTGGATCACCTTGTAGAACACAAGATGGAACATGGGGAAACCGTAATTGTCGATGGAACGCATATTGTTCCAAGTGCAATTGAACATTTTAAGTCATGGGTGGATAAGTATCATTATGAATGTTTTGTGGTTGATTTGATGCAACACAATACATTAGAGAATTTGCTTAAACGTAACCAGACAAGAATACATTATGACTGGGTAAAACCAGAAGTAGTTAAGCAAATGTATCGTTCATATGAAGCCCATCCTGAAGTACCATATTGGGCACACAAGATTGTCCCTAATCAGATGGATCACGCTTTGTCCCAAAGAGAAAGTAATTTAGATAGTTATGCACATGTGATTGCAGTTCCAGATCAAGTGGAAGAAGAAGATTTTCCACATGTGCATATCTCTAATTTCTATTTTTCATTTAATGAAAAGTTTACTGAAAAATATGGTACATATCGCAATGTAGTTTCAATTGCTAAGACCGAAGATGAAGCTGTAAAACAATTTAAGTTACCATACTTTGTATTCAAGTTTCATCACAAGCATTTCTTGATTTCTGCTTACCCAATCAGAAATGAAATGCTAGATCCGATTAGAAAAATTAAGGGAGTTTGGACATATTCAACAGGGCTCTACAACGTAGCCGATTTTGTTAAGAAATTTCCAGAAAATTCTAAGCAGCACGTTCATCAGTTTAACTTAAGCAAGTTAGACCCAACACGTTTGTTACATATTTGGTAAAAACAAAAAAACACAGTTGGTAAGATTTTCTTACCTAACTGTGTCTTTTTTATTTTACTGAATAAATCATTCTAATTTACCAGCTTTTGCTAAAACTTCCTTAGCTTTTTCAAGTGAGTGGTGTTCTTCACGATAACGTTTAATATCGTAGCCATCAGTATCACTTAACTTATCAAGCTTTTCATCAGCTTTAGCTCGATCTTAGCGTCATATTCACCGACTTTTCTAGCATGCTTTAAAATGGACTTAATGTCCTTAATTGTTTCATGTTGTGCAGTACGGTGACGACGGTCAGGAACTGAATCTTCGATTCTAGCTAGGTGACTTTCAGCGTCACTAATCTTCTTAGAAAATCTGTCTAAAGCTTTCAATTGTCTCTTTGAATAATCTGTCATGTTTATTACCTCCTAGGTAAATGATAATCTCTACTAAATAAGCTTTCATTGGATGTTTCATTTTTGAATAAAGCAAGAATATGCACTTGGAAATGTGAAAGCATTATAGATTTATGATATTGATAGTAAATACAAAAAGACTTCAGAATAAATCATCTGAAGTCTTCGTTAGTTTTAGTATTTCATTGAATAGCTGCACCAATGATAATTAAGATCAAGCCAACGAAAGTTGCAACTAATTCTAACTTAGTCTTATTTTCACCAATGAAGAAAATACCGCCTAAGGTAGAAATTATTACGCAAAGTTGACTATAAATAAAAGCAGTAATAACACCATTTAGTTGAGCTGAAAAGATATATGCGAATGCGGCAATACCGAATGAAAAGCCGGAAAAGATATTAAGCCAGGTAGCTTTTTCTTTTAATACCTTGGTTTGATGAGATACCAATAAAAAGATGATACTACCAATAAAAATACCGATCATTTGTGGTAAAAATAGGGTCTGCGCATCGGCTGTAATAGCTTTTGGAAATGATGAATAAATCCAATAACCAACTGATGTGAAGAGCAATAAAATAATATCTCTTATTTTGAGCTTTGCACTTTTATCTTTGCTGAGAGCGGTCAAGCTAACGTAATTAATACCAAGGCTAAAGTACCAATTAAATATTGAGAACCGCTAGTCCATTCTCCGAAAATTATGGCTCCAATTAAGGTATTACCAATCAACTGTAAACCTGTCGATAAAGGCATCGTTTTACTGATGCCAATATTGCGCATTGAAATAAATTGTCCAGATTGTCCAATCGTCCAAAAGATTCCGGAAATCAATGATAATGAAAATATCGTAAGGTTGGAATTGGTAGGATGGATAATGGCTGTAATAATACCGACTATTAATGCACCAGTTCCCAATCCCATTAATTCATTAGCAGGTTGACCGTTTTTGATTTTACCAGCAATGAGCGGAAAAATACCCCAACCAAGTGCTGGAATTAAAGCAATGAGTATATTCATAAATCACCATCCTTATTTTTTGTAAGTATAAACATAATAATAAACTAAATAAAATAAAATTAAATTGCTAGCAAATTATTTTGATTTATGGAGAAAAAAGACTAGGAATGCCTAACTTACATTCCTAGTCTTTCAAGTATGTTGAATAAAATTATTTATTAATACTTAAATGCTAAAGCACCCATTGGGTCCCATGGCAATAATTGAATTGGGTTATCCTTGCCTTCGTCGTAAGCCTTCTTGAGGTCTTCTGGCAAGATATCCTTGTTGATAACTGCTTGGTAAACAAATGAGTCAAACCATGAATCACTCATTACGAAGTAGCCCTTAAAGCCTGGTTTTTCACCCCATGAATTTTCAATTTTCCACTTAGTTGGCTTGCCGTCAACAATGTCAACACCAGTGATGACCATTGCGTGGTCCATCATGCTTTCGCCTGAGTCAAGCTTGTCAGCCTTAGACATTGAGAAGTCAACATCAAACAATTGATCACGGCGGTAAAGGTTAGTGTCAAGCAGACCAGCACGACGTTCAGAATCCTTAACAACGTTTGAACCAAACCAAACAACTTCACCGCTCTTCAATTGCTTGATGATTAAATCCTTCATTTCATCAACCTTTAAGTTCAAGTGACGAACTTGACGACCGCCCTCAACGTTACCCAAGTATTCAACTGAGAATACCTTGTGGAAAGGCTTATCGCTGGTTGGGGCATTGATAGTTGAAATGTGGTTAGCTAAATCTATACCAACATATTTATCGAAGAATTCTTTAGGTGTAATGTCCTTGTCGATGTGATAATTGTGATCATCATCACGGTATTCAAAGTTGAACTTCTTTGGTGGAACACCAAGTGAAATTGCGAGAACACGGAAGACATCGTCTAACATTTCTTCTTTGCGAGCTTGTACTTCGTCTTCTGATTTGCCAGCATTAACAAGTCTGCGTAATTCAAGACCGTCCTTACGAAGCAAAGTGTTCAAAGTATCGTTTAATGCACTTGAATTAGTTGCGTTAGCAGTTTCTGGGTAAACGCTCTTTGGCACAATACCGTATTTTTCGATGATGCCGCAAAGCATGTCCCATTGACCACCATCTTGTTGTGGGGTAGTGAATAAGAATGAAACCTTACGATCGCCTAAGTCTTTATCAGCTGTTGCAATTACGTTTTCAAAGAACCAGTTAGATTTTTCAAATTTATCCCAGAAGTTAGTGTAGTTTTGAGATAATTCAAAGTCCTTTAACTTAAACTTCTTTTGTAATGGGTGGCGCATAGTGTTTAAAGCACTAAACATCCAGCAACGGCCTGATTGTTTTTGATCAGCTGGCTTACCAGTATCAATTTCAATTGAGAAAGTTGGGTCTAGGTCGATCTTAGTTTGTAAGTTTTGACTTGCTTTGTAAATGCCATTTTCTTGTGCTGCGTGACTTGCAACGTTAAAAACAGGATGATTGTTTAAATCATTTTCAAATTTTGCAATGGTATCATTATTAATTTCTTTTGCCATTAAAAATCCTCCTTTTAATATATACCTCTTCATTCTATATTTTAGCTGATAAAAAGGAAGTAGTCTATTACTAGTATTGATATACCTATTTTAGATAAGATATATAAAAATTTTATATCACGATAAAGATTAATTAAAAAGTTCGGCCTATCTCGATTTTAGTAATGGGTACGATGCAGGGGTATTAAGATGTAGTAGTGAAAATAATGAAACTAAATTGGTAGAGCAACAAACAACTTGGAATGGCTATAACAAAATAGATTTCAAGTTACCAGATGGTGCAAAATATAATCAATTGCAAAGAAAATAAGAGCCCACGTATGTGGACTCTTATTTTGTGTAAGGCTGATGATACCAAATACTGTGAAATTCGGGATGCTTTTCAAAATAGTTGATAACTATTGGATCAAGTGGCCAAATAGGGTAGCCGGATTCTTGGGCAACGGATAAAGCGGTAGGCATTTCTTTTTCTAATGCCTCTTCTAAATTAGAATTAGGATTAATAAAGAAATGATTCATCACCCAAACGGTACCGTCATTTCTTTTTATTTTATCCATCGTCCAGCTACTGGTTAAAACGTTGCTATCATCATGATCTTCAAATGATAGATGTGATTTATTAATGTCAAACATAAAATTTCACCTTTTTAAAAGAAAAAATCACTCTTTTTTGCGTAATAAATAATAGAGAGTTAAATATTTTGTGTTTACTCAAAACATTGTAGAATATATATCTGTTAAATGAAAAGTAGTAAATGGAGTTATCGAAATGAAAACACGCGGATTTGAAGTAGTAAAGAAGTATCAAGATAAGGAAATTAATTTACCACGTCGTCAAACTTTAGCTAGTGCGGGTTATGATATTGAAGCTGCTGAAGATATCACTATTCCTAGCATTTGGCGCTTGGATTTCGTTAGAATCTTTCGCTTGATTCGTAATGGACATCAACTGTATCAACGCGATTTTGAAATGGCTGATAAAATTTTAAAGCCGATTTTGGTGCCAACTGGTTTAAAAGTTTATATGCCAGAGGATGAAGTGTTAATTTTGGCTAATCGCTCATCCAATACATTTAAGAAACACTTATCTTTACCTAACGGTATCGGTGTGATTGATGCAGATTATTACAATAATCCCAATAATGAGGGTGAGTTATTTGTTCAAATGTTAAATTACGGAGTTTGTCCACTGCATATCCATAAAGGCGATCGAATTGCACAAGGAATTTTTATGAAGTATTTAAAAACCGATGATGACAATCCGATTAGTCGTGCGCGATTAAGTGGCTTTGGTTCAACTAATGAAGAGGAAGATGATTAATGGCTAGAGTAAAAACACAATATAAATGTCGTTCCTGTGGCTATATCTCTGCTAGTTACTTAGGACGCTGTCCTAATTGTGGTGCATGGAATCAATTTGAAAAAGAAACTGAAGAAGTGCAAAAGCGTTCTACTAAGGCAACCGCCAGTCGTTTAATTCAAAAAACGGGAATTAATGAACCAGTTCATTTGGATAAAATTAAGGCGGAAAAAGAAGAGCGAATTCCAACTAAATCTGAGGAATTAAACCGTGTCTTAGGTGGCGGAATTGTCCCCGGATCTCTTGTCTTAATTGGTGGTGACCCTGGAATTGGTAAATCAACTTTAATGTTACAGATTATGAGTGATTTGGCAGAAAAATATAAGGTTCTTTATGTTTCAGGGGAAGAGTCAGCTAACCAAATTAAATTGAGAGCGGACCGTCTTGGAGTCGGTCAAAGCAATATGCTGCTTTATCCAGAAACGGATATGCAGGATATTCGCGAACAGATTAATGATGTTAAGCCAGATTTTGTCGTTATTGATTCTATTCAAACGATGAATGAACCAAGTCTTGATTCAATGACCGGTTCTGCTTCACAAGTACGTGAAGTCACTAGTGAATTGATGAAAATTGCTAAAATGGACGCGATTACCGTTTTCGTAATTGGACACGTGACTAAAGAAGGTGCAATTGCTGGTCCAAAAATTTTGGAACATATGGTGGATACTGTCCTTTATTTTGAGGGGGATGAACATCATACGTATCGGATTTTGCATTCCGTGAAAAATCGTTTTGGTGCTGCTAATGAAATCGGGATGTTTGAGATGGAAAATGAAGGATTACGTGAAGTAACTAATCCATCATCGATTTTTCTTGATCAAAGACTGCCTAACTCAACCGGTTCAGCCGTGGTAGTTTCACTAGAAGGAACACGTCCGCTTTTGGCAGAAATTCAAGCTTTGGTAACACCAACTGCATTTGGTTATGCTAAAAGAACTACTTCAGGAATTAGTTTTAATAAAGCATCATTATTGTTAGCCGTACTTGAAAAAAGAGGCAATTTGATGCTTCAAAATCAGGATGTCTATTTAACGGCTACCGGTGGTATCAAGTTAAATGAACCGGCAATCGATTTGGCAATTGCAATGTCAGTTGCATCAAGTTATACCGATAAAGAAATTTCGCCTACTGATTGTTTCGTAGGTGAAGTAGGGTTGACCGGCGAAGTACGCCGCGTTGATAAAATCGAAGCAAGAGTAAAGGAAGCTGCCAAGGTAGGTTTTAAACGTATTTTTATTCCTAAACACAATATGTATCAAAGCTTAACGGAAAACGGGATTGAAGTAATTCCGATTTCCAGTATTCCACAAGCATTAAAATTAGTTTTTGGTTAGCACAGATTGAATTCTTCCTATATAACGAGTAAACTAAAATTGTTTGAATTTACTATTTTGAAAGAGGCATGAATTTTGGCTAAAGAAAAAATCCGTGTAAGATATGCACCAAGTCCAACTGGTCACTTGCACATTGGTAACGCACGTACTGCACTTTTTAACTATTTATTCGCCCGTCATAACAAGGGTACTATGGTATTGAGAATTGAAGATACCGACCAAAAACGTAACGTTAAGGGCGGTTCCAAGTCTCAGATGGAAAACCTTCACTGGTTAGGTATTGACTGGGATGAAGGTCCAGATAAAGGTGGAGACTACGGTCCATACCGTCAATCAGAAAGAAAAGAAATTTACCAAAAGTATATTGATCAATTGATCGATGAAGGTAAGGCATACTACTCATACAAGACTGAAGAAGAACTTGAAGAACAACGTGAAGAACAACGTGCTATGGGTGTTGCACCTCACTACACTTATGAATATGAAGGCATGACTGCTGATGAAATCAAGCAAGCCCAAGAAGAAGCTAAGGCTAAGGGCTTAAAGCCAGTTGTTCGTATTCATATTCCAGAAATGGAAACCTACTCATGGGATGATATCGTTAAGGGCCACCTTGAATTCGAATCAGACACCATCGGTGGTGACTTCGTTATTCAAAAACGTGATGGTATGCCAACTTACAACTTCGCCGTTGTAATTGATGACCACTTGATGAAGATTACCCACGTACTTCGTGGTGATGACCACGTTTCAAATACACCTAAGCAATTAGTTGTTTATGAAGCACTTGGTTGGGAACCACCTAAGTTCGGTCACATGACTTTGATCATTAACTCAGAAACTGGTAAGAAGCTTTCTAAGCGTGATGAATCAGTTCTTCAATTTATTGAACAATATCGTGACCTTGGTTACTTGCCAGAAGCTATGTTTAACTTCATTACTCTTCTTGGTTGGTCACCAAAGGGTGAAAACGAAATCTTTAACAAGCGCGAATTCATCAAGCAATTTGATCCAGCTCGTTTGTCTAAGTCACCTGCTGCATTTGACCAAAAGAAGCTTGAATGGATTAACAACCAATACATCAAGAAGGCTGATCGTGATACCTTGCTTGACCTTGCTTTGAACAACTTGCAAGAAGCAGGTTTAGTTGATGAACATCCAGCTCCAGAAAAGATGGAATGGATTCGTCAATTGGTTAACATTTACTCAGTACAAATGTCATACACTAAGCAAATCGTTGACATGGCTAGGATCTTCTTTGAAGATACTAAGGATCTTTCAGATGAAGAAATTGAAGAAATCAAGAATGATGATGGTCGTGGTGTAATTGAAGAATTCAAGAAGCAATTAGACCTTATCCCAAGATTTACTTCAGTTCAAATTATGGGTGCTATTCAAGCTACTCGTAAGGCAACTGGCGTTAAGGGCAGAAAGCTCTTTATGCCAATCAGAATTGCTACTACTCGTTCAATGGTGGGCCCTGGTATTGGTGAAGCTATGGAACTTTTGGGTAAGAAGCGTGTGGTTGAACACATCGACTTAACCTTAAAGCAAATGAGTGAAAATGGTCTTTAATTAAAGACGATTAGAAAAAGAAGCTGCAGATAACTGCAACTTCTTTTTTCATTTGCTAAAATAAGGATAGCTATTTTTACAGAAGGGATAAGTGTTAGCCGTGAAAGTATATAATACACTGACGCGTAAAAAAGAAGAATTTAAACCTTTAGTTCCAGGACAAATTAGCATGTACGTCTGTGGACCTACTGTGTATAACTATATTCACATCGGAAATGCTCGTAGCTCAATTGCCTTTGATACTATTAGACGCTATTTGGAGTACAAGGGCTATAAGGTTAAGTATGTTTCTAACTTTACTGATGTTGATGACAAGATGATTAACGAAGCCCGTGCTGAAGGCACCACGGTTCCTAAGTTAGCTGAAAAGTTTATTAATGCGTTTTTAGAGGATACAACTGCTTTAAATATCGAGCCGGCAACACTGCATCCCCGTGCTACTCATGAAATCAAAGAGATCATCAATTTTGTTCAAACTTTAATTGATAAGGGCTATGCTTATGAGAGTCATGGTGATGTTTATTACCGTGCTAAGAAATTTAAGCATTATGGACAGCTCAGTGATCAAAATATTGAACAACTTGAAGAGGGCGCTTCAGAACATATCAATGATGAAGAACAAAATCGAAAGGAAGACCCAATTGATTTTGCTCTTTGGAAAGCTCAAAAAGAACCAGATGAAATTGCTTGGAATTCTCCATGGGGCAAGGGGCGTCCAGGTTGGCATATTGAATGTTCAGTAATGTCTACTAAATATTTAGGTGACACAATTGATATCCATGGCGGTGGTCAAGACTTGGAATTTCCGCACCATGAAAATGAAATTGCCCAAAGTGAAGCTAAAACTGGTAAAAAATTCGTTAATTACTGGCTTCACAATGGTTTTGTGACTGTGGGTAAGGATCAAGAAAAAATGTCTAAGTCATTACACAACTTTGTGACTGTACACGACATTTTAAAAGAAGTTGATCCACAAGTTTTGCGTTTCTTTATGGCAAGCGTACAATATCGTCGTCAGATTAATTATTCTGCAGAAAACTTGCAACAAGCTGCTACTATTTTAGATAGATTTAAAAATACTTTAGTTAACATCAATTACCGTCTTGAAGATGACACGCCAAGTGAAGATTCAAGTGAGTTAGCAACTGCTATTAATAAAACAAATGAAGAATTTGAAGCTGCAATGGATGATGACTTTAATGTTCAAAATGCTTTAACCGCTATTTATGATTTGTTGCCAGTAATTAACGCTAATGCCAATGCAGAAAAAGCTGATAAAGAATCATTGAAGCTTTTTAAGGATAAGCTTTCCGCATGGCTGTTGGTATTTGGTATCGATACTGAAAAGCTCTGCAGTCAAAGTGCAGGTTCAAATGATGATGAAATTGATCAATTGGTTAAAAAGCGTGATGAAGCACGTAAGAACAAGGATTGGGCAACTAGTGATCAAATCCGTGATCAATTAAAAGAAATGGGTATCACTATTCAAGATACTCCACAAGGGACAAGGTGGACTCGTGATTAAAATAAAGAAATTAACGGAAGAAGAAGTAAATCCGGATACTTTGAATGGACAAACGCTTGCCTATTTGGGGGATGCAGTTTATGAAGTAATCATTCGCCGTCATTTAGTTAAAGGCGGAATTGTTAAGCCGCAGGTCTTGCAGCGTGAAGCGACTCATTATGTTTCAGCTAAAGCTCAAGCCGGCTTAGTTACTAAATTGCAAGATGAAGAGCGATTAACTGAAGCTGAATTAACAGCTTTCCGCCGCGGTCGTAATGCCAAGAGTCATACTAAAGCTAAAAATACTAGTTTAAAGACCTATCAATTATCCACTGGTTTTGAAGCTATGATTGGTTATCTTGATTTATTGAATAAAAATGATCGCGTTCAAGAGTTGACTGAATGGTGCATTAATACCGTAGAAGAGGATGGATTAAAAGATTATGACTTCAAGTAAAGATTTCGTTTTTGGACGCCATGCTGGTCTTGATTATTTAAAGACACAAAGTGCTGATAAAATTAATAAAGTATTTTTACAACATGGTATTCAAGAAGATTTTGCTAATCAGGTTTATGCTATTTGTAAAAAGAAGCGATTAGTAATTCAAAATGTGCCTAAAAATAAACTTGATCGTTTGGTTGATGGTGGTAATCATCAAGGCTTAGTTTTGGCTATTTCTAGTTTTGAATATGCCGATTTAAGCAAATTATTGGATCAATTTGATGATGAAGGTAAAGAACCATTTTTATTGATGCTTGATTCAATTGAAGATCCTCATAATTTAGGTTCAATTTTGCGTTCTGCTGATGCCACTGGTGTTGACGGGATTATTATTCCTAAGCGCCATGCAACAGGATTGACCTCAGTTGTAGCAAAAACTTCAACAGGGGCAATCGATTATGTGCCAGTTGCTCGCGTCAATAATTTGGTACAAACTACCAAAGAATTAAAAAAGCGCGGCTATTGGGTATTCGGAACAGATATGGCTGGTACGGATTATCGTGAATGGAATGCTAAAGGAAAAACGGTTTTAGTAATTGGTAATGAAGGTAAGGGAATTGCGCCATTGCTTAAAAAGCAAATGGATCAAACAATCACTTTACCAATGATTGGACATGTGCAATCTTTGAATGCGAGTGTGGCTACAGGAGTTTTACTTTATCAGGCTCATAATAGTAGACACCCGTTGCATTAATTAATAGAGGTGGACAAAGAGATGGCTTTGTCCATCTTTTTTTATACAGGGAAATAGTTGTGTGACAATAAACGTTTGTTTTCTTCTCGACTTCAGAGGGCTACAGGTATTCTCAACGAAGAAAAGTTGAGAGGAAATATAAATGCAAGCTAAAGAAAAGAAGTTGATTAAGCAAGTTAAAAGAGGAGATGACGAAGCCTTAAAGGAGTTGTTTACTTTATATCAACCCCTAGTCAACAAAGTGCTGAAGGGATATTATTTACGTCATTATGATCAAAATGATTGGCAGCAAGAGGCGATGATTATTTGTTATGAAGCGGCCATGGTTTATTCTGAGCGTAAAGGCAATTTTGCGGGTTTATATAAAGCTAAGTTGACTAATCATGCGCGAACTTTGGTACGCTATCATACTGCATTAAGGCGGCGAACGTATAATAATTCGGTTTCTTTAGAGAGACTTGATTTGCAAAGTATTAATGAGCCTAAACGTTCTGAACTCGCGATTCCAATTGATGATACTTATAATAATTTTGTCAAAAGCTTATCCCGGCTTGAACTAATTGCATTATTAACAATTTTAGGTGAGATGAGCGTTGAGTATGTAATTAATCATTTGAATATTGGAGCTGCCAAACTATTACGGGCGAGATCTAGAACGATTCAAAAGATGAGGAATGTTCTTTTTTAATATTTCAATTTGTAGCTGATCAAAAGAAAGTGCGGTATAATACTAAATGTAGAATATTTTAGGAGGTAATTTAAGATGGCAGACGAAATTATTAAGACTGCATTGTTAGACCGTCACATGAAGGAAGCTTTTGACTGGAGTGATTCAGATATGCCAGTTAGAGATGCCCTTTGGGACTACTTTATGGAAAAGAATGGTAGAGATACCATGAAGACGGAAGAAGATATGCTTCCATTTTTGAAAGACTCAGATGATAAAATCGAAGCCTTCGTTAACGAAAATCTTAAGAAGTAAATCCGACTAAAAACAATGTTCTACGCACCGTGGTCACGCATGTTTGACCACCAAGGCAGCTGCTCTCCGGCAGCTGTTTTTTTGTTGCAAAAAATGAATAAGGATTAAATTTATGAAATACATAATTGGCATAGATATTGGAACAACTGCAACTAAGGGAGTGCTATATGATTTAGATGGTCAAACTATTATGATTGTAAGTCAAAGCTATCCATTAATTCAAAAGGAATTAGGGCAAGCAGAAGAAGATCCACAGGTAATCTTTAATGCGGTGCAAAAGATTATTTTTAAATTGGCTAAAGAAGTGCAGGGGAAAATTGCGGCAATCTCATGGTCGAGTCAAATGCACAGTTTAATTGGGCTAGGGAAAAATAATCAAGTTTTGACTAATAGCATTACCTGGGCAGATAATCGCTGCACCACTGTAGTTGAAGAAGCAAAAGAGACTGACTTAGCACAGAAGATTTATCAAAAAACGGGAATGCCGCTCCATCCGATGGCTCCGATTTATAAATTGATATGGCTAAAGCAGAGTAATCCTGATCTTTTTCACCTGGTACAAAAATGGATTGGGATTAAGGAATATATTATTTATCGTTTGACTGGCAAAATTGTAACAGATACAACGATGGCAGCTGGAACAGGGATGCTTAATCTAAAAACATTAGATTGGGATCAAGATTTGTTAAAAGCGGCAGAAATTGATGCAGCTAAATTACCGAGTTTAGCTGATCCGGCAACGGTTGTTGGAGAAATTTGTGCAAAATATGTGCATAACCTGGGGATAAGTTCGGACGCTAAGATTGTTTTAGGCGCAAGCGATGGCTATTTGTCCACGGTAGGTGTAAATGTTGTGGACGAAAATCATTTTGCATTAAATGTTGGTACTTCTGGTGCCGTGCGAACGATTGTTAAAAATTCACAAATAGATCAAGATGCGCGTCATTTTTGTTATCCAGCAAGCAAACAGCAATTTTTATTAGGCGGTCCAGTAAATAATGGTGGAATTGTACTGGATTGGGCAAGACGAACTTTGCTAGATGAAAAAGCAACAGTAGAGGATTTCCTGCAATTGGCTAAAAATGCACCGGTTGGTAGTAAAGGCTTGATCTTTTTACCATATTTAGGTGGAGAGCGTGCACCTATTTGGGATGCAAAGGCTCGCGGTTCTTTTGTTGGCCTGACTCGTCAGCATACCAAGGCTGAGATGGCACAAGCAGTAATCGAAGGGATTATCTTTAATCTTTACGATGCAGCAACGGGGTTAATTGAAAGTACTAAAAAACCAGCTGCGATAAATGCAACTGGCGGATTTTTGCAAAGTGATTTTATTAGACAGATGTGTGCTGATATTTTTGATGTGCCGATTGTCACGATGAAGGAGCAACAAAGTGGAACGCTTGCAGCTATGTTTTTAGCAAGACAGGTATTAGGGCTAAATAAAAAGATTGATGAAATAGGACAATTTGTTGAAAATGACAAAGTTTATTATCCCCACAAAAAAGAAGTAGCTGCTTATCAAAAAATGTTTCCACTTTATCGTGAAATTGAGAATGATTTAGCTACTTCTTATCAAAAATTATCTTCTTTTCAAAAGATGCATTCTAAAAATTAGAGGATATGTCTAATCTATTTTCTTAATAGGCAGCATTTCAATGTAACCTCTGCTTCCGATAGGTTCAAGTTGAATTCTTGGATTAGATTCATCCCAAAGATAGCCTTTGGTTTTAGGATCATATTCTTTAATTGCTGCTCTTACATCTTCAATAGTTGCACCACAGTTTTCTTCTGCAAATGGTGCACTTTTAAACATTAAATATTTAGCAGCGGGTAATTCAATAACGTCAAACCCTTTTGGCACTGGAGCGTTATAATCTGTTGCTACTTCAACACCTTGAACATATTCGGAAGTATTGGGCTGACGATATTTAGCAGGTAGCCAGAGGCAAACAGGTTCTCCACTGATTGATTTAATGCTTTTAAGCAATCCCTATACTTCACAGCCAACCTCATCACAGTAGTCTAAGTAATCAGTTGCCTTAATGCCGCGTTAAATAATTACTTTTCTTTTAGGTTTATCAACAACCTGAATAGAAATTTTCTTAGTAGTATTCATGGGAGTTTCAACAAGTTTAAAAATATATGTGTAATTGTGTTTCTTAAGTGTTATAAAGTGTGTTATAATCTCGCTACAAGGTGGTGAGATTTTTTTATGTCTAGAATTATGTATTTAAAAGAAGCTGCTGCCTATCTTGGCAAAGCGCCGTTCACTCTTCAAAGCTGGGATCGAGCTGGAAAATTAAAAGCTCATCGAACAGCTAACAACAGACGATTTTACTATCAATCAGAGCTTGATCAGTATTTAGGCCTTGATCATAACGAGCCCATTGATAAACGCAAAATTGTGGCTTATGCGCGGGTATCTTCCAATGGGCAAAAAGACGATTTAAAAGATCAAGTTGCTTTTTTAAGGCAATTCTTGAATGCTAGAGGCATTATCGCCGATGAATATATCTCAGATATTGGATCGGGCTTAAACTATAAACGTCCTAAA
>NZ_PCZD01000059.1:0-10252 GCF_002553975.1 Lactobacillus sp. UMNPBX6 | reverse complement strand
TCTTTTGCTTAGAACTAGGATAAAAGCGAAGCTTAACGCCAAAATGATAGGCTAAGCTGCTCATTCTTTTCATGATTTCACCTCCTTCTGTAGATTAGATATTTATATTTTACAGGGAAGTCGAACGTATGTCTCTATTTTTAGAATAAAAAAAGCTGACTGCTAGGTCAGCTTGGCCCTATCCATCCCCGCATTAAAATACGGGAATTTTCGGGCGTTTTTCATTAAACCAGTTTTTTAATTGGCAAAAAATGCATTACTCTAGTCAGCCTGAGCTACATGCTAATCTGCTGCTGTTGCGACTACCTCATAATTATGACCAGAACCTAGAAACGATCACTGTAGCTAAGCATTTTCTGGACCGTGGCGTCAGTGGCTTAGATCTAGCTGGAGCCGAAACGCCCGCCTTTGCCATCAGCAATTATACTTCTTTGTTTAATCTTGCTAGTCAAAACAGCATTCCTTTCACCATTCATGCAGGCGAAGCGATGGGCCCAGAGTCGATTTACCAAGCGTTAGATTTAGGAGCCAGGCGCATCGGCCACGGCATCCGCTGCATTGAAGATACGCGGCTAGTAGCAGAGCTCATCCAAAACAAGATCACGTTAGAATGTTGCGCTACCTCAAATTTGAATACTAAAGTATTTGATCAAATTGACCACTACCCTGTTAAAAAGTTGCTCAATCAGGGCGTTAACGTCACGCTCAATTCTGATGACATGACCGTTTCTAACATCGACTTGCCCCATGAATACCAACTGTTAGAAGAAAAGACGGGGTTAACTCGAGCCGACGAAAAACAACTCTATTTAAACGCGGTTACTGCCGCCTTTTGCTCAAATGCGGAGAAAAAGCGATTATTTTCTTTAATCTAAATGTGCTAAAATCAAACTAATTTTTAAATTAACTATGATGGAGAAAAATTATGAAAGCAGTAGTTCCAACAGGAAAAATTTATTTAGGTTCACCATTTTACAGCGATGCTCAAAGAGAAAGAGCAGCCAAGGCAAAAGAGTTGTTAGCAAAGAATCCAAGCATCGCGCATGTCTTCTTCCCCTTTGATGATGGTTTCACCGATCCGGACGAAAAGAATCCTGAAATCGGCGGTATCAGAAGCATGGTTTGGCGGGATGCGACTTACCAAAATGATTTAACTGGTATTTCAAATGCCACTTGCGGCGTATTTTTATATGATATGGATCAATTGGATGATGGTTCTGCCTTTGAGATTGGCTTCATGCGTGCCATGCACAAGCCGGTAATCTTGGTGCCATTTACTGAGCATCCTGAAAAAGAGAAGAAAATGAATCTGATGATCGCTCAAGGCGTAACCACGATCATCGATGGTAATACTGAATTTGAAAAACTTGCTGAATATAACTTCAACGAATGTTCTTCTAATCCAGTTCGCGGCTACGGCATTATCTAATATCAATAAGCAATCCCTTAATTTTATTAAGAAATACATAAATCAGTGACAATATGTCATTTTTATCTATACTTATTTCTCGTAAGCGCGTATAATTAATATCATGATATAGAAAATGATATTGATGTAAATGTGTCAGGAGAAATGTGTATGAATAAATTAACTAAGCTCACCGCTGGTGCTGCCTTAATTGGCGCTTTAGCTGTTGGTACTGTTGCATGTAGCAACAATGATCACAGTGAATCAACCCAATCTTCTAAGGTTGAAAAGTCAAAGAAGAATACTAAGAAGGCAGTTAAGCAAAACGAAACCAAGCTTAAGAGAACTAAAATTGATCTCAGTCAAAGCGAAGCTTTAAACAAATTCAATGAAAAATACCCTAACAAGAAAATTAAGAGTATTGATTTGAAGCAAGAAAACGGTACCTACGTTTATGAAATCGACGGTTTTGACAAGACTAATGAATATACTGCAACAATTAACGCCGATACTGGCAAGTTGTTACATTCACATTCTGAAAAGCTTGACTTAGACGATCGTCACCAAAAAGCGCTTGATCTTGATAGCGTAATCAGCCGTGATGAAGCAACTAAGATTGCGGAAAAACATGCTGACGGCGTAAGTAAAGAATGGAATCTTGAACTCGATGAAGACGATGGCAAGGCTTACTGGGATGTTGAAGTAAGCGATGGCACTAAGTCAACTGAAGTTAAGATTAATGCCACTAGCAAAGACGTTGTGAGAACTGATCGCGATCATGGCGATGATAACGACTAAAAAAGAGGTCCAAATTGGACCTCTTTTCTATTACAATTTTTTAAGTAATAACCAGTCAGTTTGTGGATCGCTGCCAACTTGAAAAGTATGCTCGCTTACCTTTTCAAAACCATGATGCTTGTAGAAATGTTGGGCATTAATATTCTTTTCGTAAACGCCAAGCCACATATAGTTATAGCCCTCTTTTCTTGCCGTATCTTCTGCATAATCTAGCAACACATTACCTAATCCTTTATGTTGAAAACTTGGCAATAAGTAAATGCGTTCCACTTCTAAAGCATTTTCTTTTAAATGCTCAGTTTGCGCATCCCCTACATTAATCTTCAAGTAGCCTGCTACTTCATCGCCCACCATCAAGAAAAAGAAGCGACTATTCGGATTTTCTATTTCCTTAATCAACTTGCTGGTTTCATAATCTTCTTTCAAAAAGCGCTTCATATCATCTGGAGCAGTATAGTCATCAAAAGTATCCTTGAAAGTCTCACGTGATACTTCTTGCAACTTCTCCACATCATTAGTTGTTATAGACTTAATTGTGTAATCCATTAATATTCCCTCTTTCCACCGTTTTTAACAAAATACCAATTGGCACTGACATTCTTCTCTACTATCTTCAGTAAGGCAGTTAATTCCGCTCTCTGTACTGAATCTAATCCTGTTAAGGCCAGCTCATTTGAATAAGCATTCTCCTGCTCAATTTTCTGCGCTAACTTCTCGCCTTTATCCGTGACAAACAAATGCTTGATCTTTCTATTTTTCTGATCATTCTTCTTTTCAATCAGACTGTTTTTTTCAAGCTTTTGAATAGCTCTAGCAGTGGTCGTACGATCAACACTCAACAACTCAGCTAAATGATTAGCAATAATCCCAGGATTTTCCTTAATTCTAGTCAAATACAAATACTGACCGCGATTGAGCTCAATCTCCTTAAACTCAACATTAGCAATTGAATCCAGAGCACGGGCAATCGTTCCGATTCGTCTTAAAATATCTTCTTCCATTTTTTCACCTTAAGAATATTATATTAATTATTGTTGCAAATGCAACAATAAAATAAACATTACAAAATAACAACAAAAGACATAAGAAATTTTTAAGCAAACAGTAACGCTATGTCACTTTTAGATTATATAGTTTATAATTTAGATAAATTCAACAAAACTACACAACAGAGGACTATTATGAAGAAATTTATCAAACCCGTTTTAATTGGCGTTACAGGAATTTTAATCGGTGTATTTTCGACCATTTTCTGGATCAAGCAACAACCACAAAAGCCTATCAATTTTTCAATAACCACTAAGAATGTTTTACCAAAAAATGTAAACTATTCTAGCAACAAATTGCCCCAAATTAGAATGAGTCAAGTTTCCGCAATCCAAAAATTCAAATCCTTGTATTCAAACGCTGAGATTAAATCCATTACTTTAGCCTTAAAAAACGATACTTATGTTTACACCATTGTTGGTTTTGATTCCATAAAAGATTGCACTATTCAGCTCGATGCAACCAATAACAAAATCATGGGACAATCTACTCAGCTTTTAGATTACGATTACAATAAAGAAGAAGTATTAAATCTTAAAAAGACCATTTCTCGGCAAGAGGCCAATGCCGTTGCACTCAGAGAATTGCGCGGTGCCACCCCAATTCTTTGGGAATTAACCGATGAAGACGGCAAGGCTATTTGGAAAATCAATCTAATTTATAATAATCAAAAACGTGAATTAAAAATCGATGCTTTAAACAAAAATATTATTTAAAAAATTTTTAGCTGATTGCAACCTAGCATTGTAATCAGCTTTTGTTATATACAATCCAAATTGACATCCTCACTTCCATAACACATTTTTATCAAAATACAAGATCTTGTAGTCAATATTTTATATGCTACAATAGCTAGTGCTTATAAAAATATTCATCGGAGGATTACTAATGAGATTAGGTAAAAAATTAATCACTTTTGCTGTAGCCGGCCTTGCGTTAGTAGGTACAGCTGCTTGTTCCAATGGTAAAAACAATTCATCTTCAAATGATGCTAAGATTCCATCTAAAATCACTAAAAAGACTACTGTAGTATTTTGGCACGGGATGCATGGTGCTCAAGAAAATACTCTTAAGCAATTAACTAATGATTTTGAAAAGAAGAATCCTAACATTAAGATCAAGCTGGAAAACCAAGGCTCTTACATTGATTTGCAAGGCAAGATCAATTCTACTATGCAATCACCTAAGAATTTGCCAACAATTACCCAAGCTTACCCTGGCTGGTTATATAATGCCGCTCAAAATAGAATGTTGGTTGATTTAACTCCTTACATCAACAATAAAAATGTTGGTTGGGGCAGCGCCAAAGCTTCTAATATTCGAACTGAATTGTTAGATGGTGCCCAAATTAAAGGTACCCAATATGGTATTCCATTTAACAAATCTATCGAATCTTTGACTTACAACAAGACTATGTTCAAGAAATATGGCATTAAAAAAGTTCCTACAACAATGGAGGAACTCAAACAAGTCTCTGAAACTATCTACAAGAAGAGTAACCACAAGGTAGTCGGTGCTGGCTTTGATTCATTAGCCAACTACTACACCCTTGGTATGAAGGATGAAGGCATTAACTTTACCGACAAGATTAATTTCACCGGTGCTGCTTCAAAGAAAGTTATCAATTACTATGCAGAAGGCGTAAAGAAGGGTTACTTCCGTGTAGCTGGTTCTGAACACTACTTATCTGGTCCATTTGCTAACGAAAAAGTCGCAATGTTCATCGGTACTTCTGCAGGTGAAGGCTTTGTAAAACAAGGTGTTGGCAACAAGTTTACTTACGATGTTGCTCCTCGTCCTGGCAAATATACCATGCAACAAGGTACTGACATCTACATGTTTAAAGAAGCTTCATCAATGCAAAGAGCTGCCGCCTTCAAGTACATGAAATTCTTAACTTCTGAATCCTCACAACTTAAGTGGGCAAATGCTACTGGTTACACTCCAGTTAATAACGGCGTACTTGACGACAAGGAATTCCTTGATAACAAGAACATCAAGATGCCTACTAAGTTGAAAGCAGCAATGAAGCACCTCTACAGTGTTCCAGCTAAAAAGAACTCTAATGCTGCCTACAACCAATTAAACAGCATTATGCAAAACATCTTATCCGCAGCTCAAAAAGGTCAAAATGTTAACAGCCAAATTGACAACGGTAAGCAAAAATTTGATGCCGCTTGGAAACAATAAAGTGCAAAATAAAAAGCTCTCTTTCGAGAGCTTTTTTTCTGCCTATTTTTATCTCGGTTGACTGTCGGCACGTGACTTGTAATCACCATTTTCAGTACCGATAATCAACTTCTCGCCTTCCTTAATGAAGTCAGGAACTTGAACAACCAAACCTGTTTCCATTGTAGCTGGCTTACCACCACCAGCAACAGTAGCACCCTTAATTTCTGGTTGAGTTTCCTTAACAGTCATTTCAACAGTTGATGGCAATTCAATACCGATAATCTTGTTGTCACCAGTGAATTCCATATCTACCATGATGTTAGGCATTAAAAACTTAACATCATCACCTAATTGGTCAGCAGAAACTTCGTATTGATCATAAGTTTCAGTATCCATAAAGGTATAAACATCGCCTTCACCATAGAGGTATTGTGCAGTTCTCTTAGTGATATCAACTAAATCTACTTTTTCAGTTGGACGCATAGTCTTGTGGACAACAGCACCGCTCTTAACGTCACGCAAATCCATTTGCATAACGGTGTTACCCTTACCTGGCTTATGGTGGTTAGCCTTTAAAACCTTAATTAACTTACCATCTTGACTAAAAATCATGCCTTTTTTCAAATTAATTGCTTGCATAAAATTCTCCTTATCTACACATAGATTATAACAAACTAAATATGTCTCAAATAAATCTTGTCAATTAAATGTCCATCAGTCTTATGCAAAATTAGGCTTGCACGTTCTTTAGTTGGAGCAATGTATTCACGAAGGTTTACTAAATTGACCATTTGCCATACTTCTTCGGCAAACTGCATCGCTTGATCTAGTGGTCCATTAGCCATTTGATAATAAAAATTATCAGGCTTGTTTTTATTCAATTTCAATACTTTTTGGAATCGTTGCATATACCATTTTTCAATTAAATCTTCTTCCGCATCGATATAAATTGAAAAATCAAAAAAGTCACTAGTCACAACTTGTCCACTTTCCGGTAGTTGCAGAGTATTGATTCCTTCAATAATTAAAATATCTGGGTTCTTAACATGACCATATTTTCCAGGAACAATATCGCTCAATTCTTGTGAATAAAGTGGGTAAACAATATCCTTTTTACCACTTAAAACATCCCACAAAAAGTCACTTAATAAGGCCATATTATAGCTTTCAGGGAATCCCTTGCGTGACATTAATCCCTTACGCTCCAATTCTTTATTTGGATAAATAAAACCATCCGTGGTCATTAAATGTACTTTGAGATTGGGATAAGTTCTTTGCAAAAGTAGCTGCAAAAGACGCGCCGTAGTCGACTTTCCTACAGCTACCGAACCTGAAATACCGATGATAAACGGTGCTGGTTCAAAAGATTTATGCAAAAATCTAATCTGAGCTTGGCGCGCTTGTTGTTTATCCTGATAAACTAAATGTAGATAGCTAATTAGGCTAGTATAAATTTCATGCACATCGGTCAAATCGACTACATCGCCTAGTGACTTGATTTGTGTTAATTCTTCTTTAGTAATATTTACTTTATTTTTTGGAGCTAGTTTAGCCCATTCATTTCTTTCAAAACTCGTATAATTTTTCATTGCTATTATCCATTTTTTCTTTTACATACATTTACTTATTATAATTGAAAGGCATTAAATTATGAAAAAAATAATTTTATTCGGTGATTCTATCTTTAACGGCTTTCGCGATGGTCAAGACACAGATTTAGTTACTAATCTATTTCAAAAAGAGTTAAAAGATTATGCACAGGTGGAAAACATCTCTAAAAGTGGTGCCACTACCGTTGAAGCAATAGATTATTTGCATTTAATTCCTCAAAAAAGAGATTTAGTTGTAGTTGAATACGGTAATAATGATGCCGCAACCGGCTGGGGAATTCGCCCAGAAAGTTATGAGCGCAATCTAAATGAAGTTCTCACCCAAGTAGGCAAAGCCATAGTTGTTGGCCTCTGTTATCCTGATCCTACCAACAGTGAAATTAACCAATTTTACGGAGATGAAAGATTAGATCTTTTCAACGGCATTGCTAAAAAGGTTGCAGAAAAGTACAGTGCACAATTTGTGGATATCTTACCCGCCTTTAGAAAGCTCAAGGCCATTTCGACATACTATCAAAAAGATGGACAGCATCTAACAGACAAAGGCAACGAATTTTTAGTTAACCAAATTATGCCAGCAATCAAAAAAGAACTTGATTAACTCAAGCTCTTCTTCATCATAATATGCTCAACGCCGCCCTCATCAAATGGCTCGCCGCATGTTTGATAACCTAACTTTTCATAGAATGGCTTAACATGCATTTGAGCATGACAATACAAGGCTGAGGCATTTTGCTCTTTTAAGTAATTATGCACAGCTAGCAGCATTTTCTTACCTAAGCTTTGGCCGCGACTTTTCTTTGAAACTGCAACGCGGCCCAGCATCCATTTATCTTTTTCCACAAACAGACGACATGTTGCAAGGGCATCCGTCTGTTTTTCATTTAGCAAAAAAACTTGAACTGCTGTTAAATCTTGATCATCTAAATCCGGCAATGTAATTTTTTGTTCTGCTACAAAAGTTTCATTACGCAGGCGAGCTACGGCAAACATTTCTCTGCTCGTCATTTCATCAATCTTTTTAAAAGAAAAATTATTATTCATCGTTACTTTCCTAAATAATTACTATCTTTACCAAACCATTTCTCATTAATTTGTCTTAACTTACCATTTTTTTGCAATCTAGCCAAGCCCTCGTTGAGCTTTTTTTGCAAAGTCTTATCATCTTTACGCATCCCGACCGCAAACAGATCCATAGGTACACGGTCATTTTGTATCACCTTATACTCGCTACTCTTAGCCATGTGTGCAATGTAGTAATCGGCGTAAACTTCATCAAGCAAGATTCCTTGGATACGACCTGAATTTAAATCTAAGAATGAATTAGAAATTGTATCGTACAAAATTGTTTTTTTAGCATGCAAGACATTCTGCTTAGTCTCATACCACTGCTCCGCGGTTGAACCAGTTTGCATCCCCAATTCATACTTCTTCATCTGCGCAAAATTTTCGATGCCGCTATTTTTCTTTACAACCAAAACTTGACGATTACGCAAATATGGACGACTAAAAGCAACCTTCTTCTTGCGCTCAGGCGTAATACTGTAGCCGTTCCAAATCAAATCAATAGTGCCGTTACGCAGTTCCGTTACGTTCATCGACCAGTCGATCGTTTGAAAACTAACTTTAATGCCATACTCCTTAAAAACGGCTCTTGCTAAATCAATATCGTAACCTGTAAGTTGGCCATTTTTCTTCTCAAATCCCATTGGCACAAAGCTATCATCTAAACCAATGACCACTTGCTTATTCTTTTCCATTTTTTGCCACGTATCAGCATTATTGGACTTAGCGCACCCAGTTAAAGTCAGCACTAGAATTCCAATAATTGCTATTATCCATTTTTTCATGAGCTTATCCCTCACTTAATGGTTGAACCTTTAACATCTGATCTGCCACATTCTCTGCAAACTGCAAGTCGTGCGTAATAATTAATTGCGTTAAACCGGATTTTTTCAGACCTAAGATCATCTTCTCAACCTCTTTGCGCAAATTAGGATCAAGCGCTGAAGTCGGTTCATCATAACAGAGAATCCGTGGCTTCATTGCCAAGGCCCGTGCAATGGCGACACGCTGCTTTTGTCCACCAGACAATTCATAAGGATATTGCTTCTCACGGCCATTCATTTGCAAACGATTAAGCAATTCATAAGCCTTCTTATTAGCTTCTTCCTTGCTCTCCTTAAGTACCATCGTCGGTGCCAGGGTAATATTTTGCAACACATTCAAGTTAGGGAAAAGATTATAATCCTGAAATACCACGCCAACTTTACCTGAATCATAAGCTTGACCATCAATTAAAATTTCGCCGCTATCCTTGGTTTCAAGACCGGCAATAATTCTAAGAAGCGTGGTTTTCCCCGCACCAGATGGACCAACAATGGTCATGATTTCACCATCTTTTAGAGTAAAAGAGATATCTTTTAAAATTGGTCGATTATTAAATTCTTTGTATAAGTTTTTTACTTCTAACATTTAATCCACCTGTCACTATCTGTAATAAGAGAAGTGCTTTTCCAACTTTTTCAAAACAAAAGCACAAATACTAATTAAAAGTAGATAAATTACGCCTACTAAAACTAATGGTATCAGCGTTACATCACGCGCCATTGCTACATTACCTGCTCGAAGTAAATCGCCTAAGCCGATCACATAAACAAGTGATGAGTCCTTAACCAAGTTGATCACTTCGTTACCAATTGAAGGTAAGACAATTTTGATTACCTGGGGAATGACAATCTTGGTCATTGTTTGCCAGCGATTCAAGCGTAACACTTTTGCGGCTTCAAATTGTCCTTTATCAATTGATTGAAAACCGCCCCGGAAGATTTCCGCAAAATATGCAGCATAATTTAACACAAAGGCAAGAAGCGCTGCCTGATAACGTGGA
The DNA here is from genome assembly GCF_002553975.1 of Lactobacillus sp. UMNPBX6. Taxonomy (NCBI): domain Bacteria; kingdom Bacillati; phylum Bacillota; class Bacilli; order Lactobacillales; family Lactobacillaceae; genus Lactobacillus; species Lactobacillus sp. UMNPBX6. Next base: position 327 of record NZ_PCZD01000059.1, on the reverse strand, counting down.
AATACAATATGGATAATTGGTAAACCATAAAATACAAAAATCAATTGCAATAATAGTGGTGTCCCCCGCATAATCCAAACGTAAAAATTAACTAGCCATTTAATTGGCTTAATTTTGCTCATTTCTCCAAGTGAAACTAAGATTCCGAGCGGCGTTGCCAAAATAATAGTCCAAAAGAAAATACTAAGCGTCATCGTTGCGCCGTTAAAAAGGGCTGGTAAAATTTCTCCAATATATTTTAATGACATATCCTCACCTGCATTTTTCTAATAAAAAAGTGTCTGGGAAAAAACTAATTCCTAAGACATGAAAAAAGAACGATGATTT
>NZ_PCZD01000058.1:0-10308 GCF_002553975.1 Lactobacillus sp. UMNPBX6 | reverse complement strand
GTTCAAACCAATCATACGAGAAAGGAACTCCTTTTTCTAATGTTTAAAGAAATAAATTTAAGGAATCATTCATCCTTACACAAACTATTTTACAGTCTCAAAATTTTTGCCTGATGCATCGATTTTTCGCTTAATATTTTTCATGATAAGATTAATTTATAACTATCTTGAAAGAACACGAATGAAACGAATTTACTATTATCACAAAACTACCGATGACGTGGTCGACAGCCACGATCAAAATTTTAGCTTACCAGATGACTACGTAATTTTGCCCAATTCTCGTGGGGCCAAAATCTGGTCCGCCATTGCTCGTCGCCTCGCTGCAGGCTTTGGCTGGCTCGTCTTCCGCTTTTTCGACAACGTTAAGGTAATTGGCAAAGAAAAACTAAAGCAAGTCGACGGCGGCTATTTCATCTATGGTAATCACACCAGACCAATGGGTGACGTTTTTACATCCCTCACCATTTTTCCTATTAAGAACTTCTACGCGATCGCAGGCCAAGCCAACTGGGGCATCCCCTTCATCGGCAAATACCTAGTGCGCTACGGTGGCCTTCCCGTTGGCAAGGATGTGAAGCAATCAATTAAATTAATCAAAGCTATCCAAACTGTGATCAAGGATAAAAAAGGTGAAGTTCTAATCTACCCAGAAGCACACGTTTGGCCATACTACACCAAAATTCGTCCATTTGATGCAACCAGCATGCACTTTCCTGTTCAACTGAACGCACCAAGTTTCGTTATGACCAAAACCTACCATAAAAGATGCTTTAGCAAGCGTCCTCGCGCCGTTATTTATATCGATGGACCATTTTACCCAGATCAAACTTTAAGCCGTAAGGAAGCGCAAAATAAGCTTCACGACGAAATTCAAAAGACATTAATTGACCGAGCTAATCTCAGCGACTATGAATATTGTCAATATATCAAAAAATAAGGTTAAGAAACGTTTTTGCTTCTTAACCTTATTAGTTTGTCTTTAAGAGTTTTAGTTACCTAATTAACGCTCCATAACAAAATGTTGTCTTTCTTTTCCATCATGACATTACGCAGAACACAATCTTGTTTCATTTGTTTTAAAGATCCTAAAACAAACTTGCGTTGATCACCCTTCAACTTTTTAGCAGCTTTGACTGCTAAAGCATAATCATGCTCATTTTTAGCAAGCCATTTACGATCAGTAATTTTGCCTTTAGAAGTAAACTTTTTATTTGGTCTGATAGGACTTCTTCCTTCTATTTTTTTCAATGGTTTAATCACTTTCTGAAAAGTCTTACTGTTTATAGCATAATATTGCAAGCCTGCATTTGGCGTCCAACCATTATATTTGTGATCCTTAGAGGTAACAAAATATTCTGGAGCACCACCTACGCCTTGAAAGTGCATAACCTTTTCAATCTTAAATCTAACATTCTTGATTTTCTTAGGACTAACAGTTTCGTTTCCTTTAAAATGTGGATTATTTACCATCTTGGCATAGTTGGATTTACCAACATAAATAGGTTGTGCTGAAGAATTAACATTTATAACATAGCCCCATTTACTAAGCTTAGGCGTATTTTGAATTATCATCTTAGGTGACTTTTTAGCATTTGTCGTAGTTGCATCAGAATTACTACTTGCGGCATTAACTGTAACTGGTGCCGTACCAAGTAACGTAGCAACTGAAGCTGCAGTGAATAAAGCTGTTAAAATCTTTTTTGATTTCATTGTTTTAACTCGCCTTTCTTTTTACGCCTATATTTTATATCTAAAATATTTTCATGTTAACCTTATTTTTTCGTTTTGCGTATCTGAAAATACGTAAAAATCGCAGCAACGACAGCAACAACATCTAATGGGATAAGTATAGTCATAAGAACTACAGCGCCATCTTGAAAACATGCGTATATATTAGCAACCAACATAATCAATATTGGCACTGCCACATTGAAGTAGCCCCACTTTCGCCACAGCCACGCGCGATAATTTTTATACGCTGGCGTTGCTGAAACGGCGATACCTATTATCAGCAATGCCATGCAAATCCATCCTGGAGTAGACATAATACCTTTCTATTCTTTCTATTGAGGATAATTCTAATAATATTCTTACTTCTTCACATTTTATCATAAACAGAATATTAATATAGTCAGAGAAGTTTTCTACAGAAAACTAAATCACTAATCTTTTTGCTATTTCAGTGTATCCAGCTAGTTTCAAAGAGTCCTTTATCTCTTTTGCATGTTCTTTTTGACCTTTAGATACTGCTAAATAAAATTTACCCAATAGTTTATACATTAAAAAAGCTGGAATTGGTTCTAAACTTTTGAGTAACAAGAATATTTGCTCAACTTCTTTATCCTGAAAATCATGCTTATCATCGATATTAAATAGATAATTAACACAAATCGTAGCAATTCTTATTATTTCTCTATCCGAGAAATTATTAATATTTTTATACGTTCTCAGTACTGATTGCATTAATGTTCTACGTACACTTTTATCAAAATACTTCATAGCATTACCAAAAATGCGAAGTGCATCCCTATTCTTAGTCCAATCATTCTGGGAGAACATTAACTGTAGAATTTCTTTCTGTGTTTTCGCATCTAATTTAGTTTTTTTCAATTCAGCCACTATTAGTAATGCATGTAATTTATATTCAATTGGAAAATTTTATCTTTTAATATCTCTGCCTTTTTTAAATCAGCTTCATAAAAGGCTTGGGACATTTCTTTTTGTAATTCAGAATTTTCATTTCTAAATCCATATCTAGGAGCCACTTCATCAAAGAAATGCTGATAATCAATATTATTATCAGCTAACATTTTTAATAAATTATCAGCATAAATACGATGCTTTCCATGCTCTATCTGCGAATAATGTGATTTAGAGATAGCTAGATGTTTAATCATATCTTTTTGCTTTAAGTTTCTGTCTTGTCGTTCTTTCCTCAAAGCCTCTGAAATTTTCATCGACTTCAGCCCTCCATTCAGAAAAATGAATTCTACATGGTATCATATAGAATATACAGATTAGTAAATTCAAATACTACTAAACAGGAGTAATTATGAACATACTTTTTTGCGGGGACGAAAACGCAGAAGACGGCGTTTTAATCTCCACACTATCTTTATTAAAGAACTCTGGTGCCAAGGAACTGCACCTCTATATTTTAACCATGGAAGCTCACAGCGATGAACGCAAGTATCATCCCTTCTCTGAGCATGCCGCAGACTATATCCGTTCTTTACTAGTTAAAGCAAACCCTAACAACACGTTGGAGTTGATCGATTGCACCGATCTATTTATCAAGCAGCCGCCTACAGCCAACATGAATACGCGTTTTACCCCTTATGCCATGTTGCGTCTATTTGCGGATGAATTGCCACAGATTCCTGACCGCATTCTTTACCTAGATGACGACATCGTTATCCGCGGCGACATTACTGCTTTTTACAAGCAAAATATCAAGGGCATCGAACTCGTCGGCGTGCTCGACTACTGGGGCAGATTCTTCTTCCACAACGTCAAAACTAAGCGCGTCTTTGACTACCTCAATTCGGGCGTTTTGCTTTTGAATATGCCTAAGATCAAAGAAACTGATCTTTTTGCTAAAGTGCGTCAAATGATGCAAACTAAGAAGATGTTCTTGCCAGATCAATCAGCTATTAACAAATTAGCTGTCGCTAAGCGTGTTTTCCCACGCTACTACAACGAACAATACAAGTTGCAGAAAAACACCAAGATTCAGCATTTCACCACCAGCTTTCGTTTCTGGCCTTACTTTCATACTCAGACCGTTAAGCCATGGGATGTTGATCGCGTACACAGCGTACTTCATTTACATGAATATGATGATATCCTTACCGAATACCTCAAAATACGCCATAATTTAAAGAAATAGTTTTTTGGAGGAAAATTATGAAAACAATTCCAGTATTTTACACTATCAGTGACAATTACACACCTTATGCCTATGTTTCAATTCAATCGTTAATTGATCATGCAGATCCTAACAAGGACTACACCATCACCCTTTTAGTTCAAGAAATCTCTCCTGAACACAAGAAGAGCTTAGAAGACATGTCTACTGACAACATTCACGTTAACATTTTTCACATCAGTGATGACATGGTAAATCGAATTCACAAGGGCAAGGAAAACTATTTGCGTGCCCAATTCTTCACTATGTCAATTTTCTACCGTCTATTTATTCCAGACCTCTTCCCACAATACGACAAGGCCGTTTATTTAGACGCTGACACAATTATTTGTGATGATATTGCCAATCTTTATGACACCGAAATTGGTGAGAATATGTTTGCCAGCTGTCCTGATTTATCCATTCGCTACATGCCACTTTTGCAAAAATATATCAAGGAATGCCAAGGTATTTTACCAGCTGAAAAGTACATCAACAACGGCGTGATCGTCTTTAACATGAAGGCATTCAGAGACAAGCATTTCGTAGACAAGTTTTATTACTTAATGGACAAATATCACTTCGATAATGTCGATCCTGACCAAGCCTACATGAACGAAATCTGTGAAGACAAGATTTATCACTTGCCTAAAGAATGGGATGCTATGCCTAATGAAAGCATCCCTGAATTCGAAAATCCTAAGATCGTGCACTACAACTTATTCTTCAAACCATGGCACTTCGAAGATGTGCAATACGCCCACTACTTCTGGGATGTTGCCAAGAAGACACCATATTATGATGAATTAAAGAAACAATTAGATGATTTCACAGATGAAGATCGTCAAAGAGCACGTGCCGACCTAGAACGGATGGCTGAAAGAGTTGATATGATCGTTCAAGAACCAAATACTTGGGCTAAAGTTAAGCAACATGAATCCGTAAAGATCGATTAAGGAAGGCAATTATGACAGTTCCAGTTTTTTATAGCATTAGTGACGACTTCACTAAGTATGCTGCAGTATCGCTTAATTCACTGGTTAAACATGCAAATCCTGAGACAGACTACACAGTATATTTTTTAAACCAAGATTTATCTGGCCAGCATAAACAAGATTTAAGTGATCTTGGCATTCAAAATGTGCACGTTAAATTTTTCCATATTGATGATGACATTGCCAAACTTTACAACACCGAACTAGGCAACAACCTATTCGGTGCTTGCACCGACTCCTCTATCCAATATGTAGCCAAAATGGTGAAATACATCAAAGATGTTTTAGCGCTAGATCCAAAGAAATATATTAACTCAGGGATGTTAGTCATGAACTCTAAGGCATTCCGCGATGAGCATTTCATTAACCACTTCATGAATTTACTAGAAAGATACCACTTTGACTGTATTTCCCCAGATCAGGATTACTTAAATGAAATTGGTGAAGGAAGGATTTTGCACCTTGATCCGCGTTGGGATGCGATGCCTAATGAAAATACTAAGCCACTGAAAAATCCTGGTCTGATCCACTACAATCTTTTCTTTAAACCATGGCATTTTAAAAACGTTCAATACGAAGATTACTTCTGGCAAAGTGCTAAAGAGACTAAGTTTTATAATGAATTAAAAGCTGAACTCAATAATTATACTGACGCCGAACGCGCAGATGATCGAGAAAAACTTAATCACATTCTTTTAAAGGAAGATAAAACTGAACAAGATCCTAATAATTGGGCACGAGTGAAAGAACGAGAGGCTGTTAAACTATGATTTTTGGCGATAATCGCGAAGCTGTAATTAAAAATATTCAAAAAGCTGCCAACAAGCGAGACTTTACGGCAAAGGCAGAAATTGGCGATCCACAAATGACGCTTGATGAACGATTGAAGTTAGTTAATGACTATTGGAAAAATCGCAAATCATTTTCTAGCAAAATTAATAATCAAATTGGACACGCTATGCTTACTACTTTCGCCAAAACCTTAGCAGGTTCTACTGAATTCAAGGGATTGGAAAATTTAAACAATCTTCCTATTGGTGGAGCAATCGTAACTGCTAACCACTTTAACCAGATTGATTCTTTACCAATTAAATTATTAGCCAACAAGATGCATCATCAACTCTCAATCGTCATTGAAGATACTAACTTGATGCTGCCAGGCTTCTTCCGCTATTTAATGAACTATGTTGGAACTATCCCTCTAGTTCAAAGCGCAAGTTATATTGGCAATGTATTTCCTAAGCATTTAAGCAACGCACTAGCTAAAAACAACTGGGTATTAATTTATCCTGAACAAGAAATGTGGTGGAATTATCGTAAACCACGTAAATTGCAACGTGGCGCCTATTACTTTGCTGCAAAACAAAACGTGCCAGTTATTTCGCTCTTTATTGAGATTAGAGATTTGCCAAAAATAGAAAAGAAAGACTCTAATTTCTACGAGACTAAATATATTGTCCATGTTTTACAACCGATTTTTCCTGATGTTTCTTTAAGTGCTAATGAAAATGCGCATAAAATGATGGAACAAGATTATCAACAAAAAGTTGCCGCATACGAAAAAATTTACGGTAAGAAACTTAATTATGATTTCACAGATTGGGATATCGCAGGCTGGCGCGGCCATCTTTCATAAGAAAAATATAAGATAATTTGAAATAGTTTGTTCTAAAGTGACATTGTGTTACCATTAATATAACGTATTTTACTTTAGAAAGGAGCTTCCTATGAAAAAATTTACCAGAGAAACTCTGTCAAACTATAACGGAAAAAATGGTCGACCTGCCTATATTGCAGTCAACGGTACCGTATATGATGTAACTAACAATTCTCAATGGACCAATGGCGAATACCATAATATTATGGCCGGTCAAGATGTTAGTTTTAACTTAACTAATACGCCAGATGTATTAGTTAATATTAATAAGGTTGGTTTATACAACTAGAAATAAATAAAAAATTTGATCAATAAAATAAATCCCCAAAAGAGAGCAGACTGTAAACATCTGCTCTCTTTTTTCTTCTCAAGTCGAATATTGTTCTTATTTAAAAAGATAATATAATAATAGTTAGTTAGTATATTATTATAAGTGAAGTGTTAAATTATGAATCTAAATCAACTTTATTACTTTAATGAATTGGTTAAACAACACCAATTTTCTAGTGCTGCAAAACGATTACATATTTCTCAGCCTAGCTTATCTAATTCAATCAAAACCTTAGAAAAAGAATTACATTATAATTTAATCGAACGGCGTAACGGCCGTATTGAATTAACAGAATAAGGTCAAATATTCCTTGGATCAGCAGATTCCATTATCTTAACCCTCGAAAAGACAAAAAATAATATTAATCATACCAAGCAAATAAGAAATAATACTATAGAAATAGGTTGCATCCCCACTGCTAGAGAGAACTTTCTGCCTCATATTACTTCAGCATTCGAAAAAGAAAATTCTAGCACATTTCATTACATTTACCACAATGCTATTTCTAATCAAATTTGCTTAGAAGTCCAAAACGGAAATTTCGACTTAGGCGTTTGTTCAAAAACTGATAATTATTCTGATTTAAACTTTATTCCTTTATATGTTGAAAATACCGTTTTTACAGCTTCAAAATTGGCATCTAAATTAGAGCTGCCTCAAAGCACGCGAACCATCTATCTAGTCTATAGTACTAAGCATCAGTTATCTCAACCTGCTCAGCAATTAATTGATTTTATTGCAAACTAAAAAATCAGCCAAAACGGCTGATATTTTTTTGTTCTAAATCTATACCTAATTTATAGATGAAATAGTTCTCTAGCTAATGCGTTATAATAATTTTATTATCGAAGGAAAGAAGGGATTTTCATGAATGACCCTGAAGCTTTATTACATTATCTTGATGTATTACTTAAAGAGAGCAATTTTACTAAAGCAGCGCGAGAATTATATATTTCTCAACCTTATTTGACCCAGTTAATAAAAAGAATCGAGAAAAAACTTGGTACCAAAATTATCAATCGTGACCGGACACCTTTTTCATTAACAGAAGCAGGCATGATTTATTACAAGTATTTAGAAAATATTTCTTACAGTGACCAACAATTGGATCGCGACCTTGCTCCATATACCCAACCTAACAAGGAAATCATTAAATTAGGCATTTTAGAAAGCTTAGGTTCATTTTTATTGCCTCGATTATTACCTTCATTTTTACAAAAAAATCCTAACGTGGAAATTCAGTTATTTGAAAATTCTCCACGCAAAAATGAAACAAATTTACTCAATGGTGACATTGATTGTTATATTGGACAAACACCTGAGACTATTTCCCACGATTTAGATTACCTAGTCAAAAATGGAGAACAATATTATGTAGTCATCCCTCAGAATTCGCCTTATTTCCGCTCTGACAAGTTTATTTTAGAAGCAGATGACTTAGACCTTAAGGAAGTTTTGCAGGCTCCTATGGTATTAAGTGCCTCAGAATCGGCAATTCGACATCAAGTGAATGGCTTATTTCAAAAATTTCATATTAAGCCTTGCATTGTTTTAGAAAGTAAAAGCATCATTACGGCTACAGACTTAGCATTAAGAGGAGTAGGCCTTACTATTTCTTCAGCTAGCATACTTAGCCGTATGCGTCAAACTCCAGTGAACCTACTAAAAATTGATGAAAATCTAATTTATATTAACTTCTTTATCGCAACTAAAAAAGAAGCCAAGATTTCTTCTTCTTTGCAAGAATTAATCGAAGAATTTAAAAATCTCGATTTAAGTTAAAAAGCATCTGTAAGTTTTTACCTACAGATGCTTTATTGTTAACTATTTTTAGCTTTAATCTTAAATATAATAGTTCCTAGTATTAAACCGACAATCATAGGAACTACCCAAGATAACCCTTGTCCTGCTAACGGAAGAGTATTTCTAACATGAGCAATAGCCAGTCCAAACGAACTTTGACTAACTACTGGCGGCATGCTGACGATCATATCAAGAATAGCTGGAATTAGTGTAAAAAATAAGCTCACCACGTACATAGTCTTATTTTTCTTAAAAATATGCACACCCAACGATAGAATAATTACTACAATTGCAATTGGATAAAGCAACATAAGTACCGGCTTAGACCAAGCAATAATCGTTTCCAGACCGCAATTAGCTACCAAGAAAGCAGCACCACAAGAAATCCCCAACCAAGTGTGATAGCTTAATTTTGAATAATGAGCATGAAAATCTTGTGCAAAGGCTGCTACTAATCCCACAGCTGTAGTGATACAAGTTAGGATTATTAAAGCTGCTAATAGTGCTTGTCCAGCAATACCTGCATAACTTTGAACAATTTGTGAAAAGGCAATTCCTCCGTCAGCAGAAACTTTAAATCGACCTAAAGACATAGCTCCAATGATGATTAGAAATACGTAGATCAATCCTATGGCTGACATACTAAATACACCTGACTTAGCAGTAACTATTGCGACACTTTTGTCTTCCTTTTTACCCATTTGCCTAATTGCGGTAATAATAGTTACTCCAAATGCCAATCCTGCCAATGCATCCATAGTGTTGTAGCCCTCTAAAAAGCCATTAATAAATGAAAGACCGCTACTACCATATGCATTGGTTGCTGGAGCCGCATTAGGATCTCCCATCGGAAAAAGAAAAACAATGAAAAACACTAAAAAGAGTAAGATTAAAAAGATAGGATTTAAAATCTTACCCAGAGCACTTAAAATATCACTTTCTTTATATGCAATAAGATAAGCAAAAATGAAAAATAAAGTCGTAAAAATCAATAAACCAATCTGATTAAACTGCTTTGGTACAAAAGGAGCTATTCCGACGGTATATGAAACAGTCGCCGTTCTAGGGGTACCAAATAATGGGCCAATAGTTAAATGAATCAAAGTCATGAACACTAATGCAAATTTTGCCCCAGCTGGCAAACCAATATCATACACACCATCTGAATGCGTCAATGCAATAGCTAACACCGAAAATAGCGGTAATAGCACACCCGTTACTAAAAATCCTACTGCTGCAAACGACCAATCATGTCCAGCAATTTGTCCTAAGTGAAGTGGAAAGATTAAGTTACCTGCACCAAAAAACAGAGCAAATAACATGGAACTGATTACGAAGTAATCTTTTTTAGATAACTCGCGTTCAATCTTTTCCATTTCATCCATAATATCAACTCCTAAATATTAATATTTCGACATTATCTCATAAAAAGGATAAAAAAAGAAGGAAGCTAGGCTTCCTTCTCTCTCCTTACTCCGGCTGTCAGACTCGAACTGACGACATCTTGATTAACAGTCAAGCGCTCTACCAACTGAGCTAAGCCGGAATATTAAAAAAGAGCACGGCAGCTTCCTTTCCTCGCAGGCAGTTGCCCACCAACTACTTTCGGCGT
>NZ_PCZD01000057.1:0-10508 GCF_002553975.1 Lactobacillus sp. UMNPBX6 | reverse complement strand
GTTAGCGTAAGCTAACGAGCCACTAAGCCCTAGACTTCAGTCTAGGGTAGTTGACCTAAATGTTGCTAATAAGCATAAGCAGAAGTTATTCCGCAGAATAAAAAATAGATATTTTTCTTTAGGTCTGAAACGTACTTAAATAAGTAGTGAAGAGATCGTTTTAGAAAGGAAAATATCATGTCAATTAAAGAAGATGCACAAAGAATTCATGCTAACTTATTAGAAAAAACGGATCCAGAAGCCTTAGAACGGATTAATCATTTTGCTTTTGATGAAGTACAAGCTGCGGTTGATTTGCCTGATAGAACTAAGATGTTGTCAACGCTGGCTTATTTGTTAGGGATGCAAGGGATTGACGAGTATAAGGTCATGCTTCCCGTTGCTCTTGATAACGGGGTTAGTCCAGTTGAAGCTAAAGAAGTTTTGTATCAAGCTGTTGACTATTTAGGATTAGGTCGTGTTTTTCCATTTTTCAAAGCAACTAACGATATTTTGACTGCAAGAGGAGTAGATTTGCCGCTACCAGGTCAGTCAACCACAACGATGAAGAATCGCCTAGAAAAAGGTGAAGAGACGCAAATTCGTTTATTTGGTCCGCAAATGAAGGATTTTGCCAAGAAGGGTACCATCAACAAGTGGCTTGTAGATAATTGTTTTGGTGATTACTACACCAGAAAAGGTTTAGACGATCGTGACCGCGAAATGATTACATTTTGCTACATTGCTGCACAAGGTGGCTGTGAACCACAATTATTATCACATGCGCAAACTAATATTAGATTGGGCAACGACAAGGAATTCTTAATGAAGGTCATTGAACAAAATGTGCCATTCATTGGATATCCTCGTTCACTTAATGCAGTGAGAATCGTTAACCAAGCTGATGAAGCAGTTAACGGCAAAGATTAGAAAATTAATAAATTAAGCCCTTTCATTTAACAGCTTAAGCTAATAGAACTAGAATAGAAGATGTAGATGAAAGGAAGCTTATAATTATGGCAGATGCAAAAGAAATTGAACAAACAGCAATGATTGATCGTGAAATGGACCAAGTATTTGATTGGGCAAAGGGTAACTCAATGCCTATTCGTGACGCTATTTGGGACCACGAAATGGAAGCAAACAACCATGACACCATGAAGACTGAAGCAGCCTGTGAATGGATGCTCAAGGCCGATGATGATAAGATCAAGGATTACTGCGAAAAAAACTTAAAGAAGTAACTAAAATATTCTACTAGTCTTAATAATTTCGTCTGCTTTAAATTGACCAAATTTTAATTTGGTCAATTTTTTTGTATATTTCTTGCAAACAGCATATGAATCATCAATAATTATCAATAATTGTCTTATTAATGAAATGGGTGATAAAAATGAGACTGAAATTGGAACATTCTGCTGGTGCAGTTATTTACCGTAGACGTGAGGATGGTCAATTAGAGTTTTTAATTGTTCAAAGCGTGATTAATGACAATTGGGGCTTTCCTAAGGGACACTTAGAAAATGATGAGGATGCTGAAACTGCAGCTAAGCGAGAGGTATTTGAGGAAGTAGGGTTAAAGCCAGAATTTGATTTTAATTTTGTTCAAAAAACGCGATATGCATTAGCTGCAGGTAAAGAAAAAATGGTTACCTACTTTTTAGCTAAATATGTTGCAGGACAAGAGGTAGTTACGCAAAAAGAAGAGATCAAGGGCGATAAGTGGATAACACGTGCTGAAGCTGAAAAGTATCTCACTGTTTATGATAAGATGCGAGTGCTTGAAGCTGCACAAGACTATATTGAAAAAAGTAATTAAAGATCTACATAACAAAAAGACGAGAGCAATTAACTCTCGTCTTTTTAGTAGATGATTCTATGTGTTTGTTTATGGTTACCAATATCAAGTAAAATTAATTCAATTTGTTCAGTGTATTCGTTAAAACGATAGTATAGTAACCAGTCATCGTTATACTGTCTATCTATATGCATTTCTCGTACACCTTTGTCTAAAGGATGATCTTTATGCTTTTTTAAAAATTTTTGATCGTTCGTCACGATTGCTTTGACGCATTTTTTTACTTTATCCATTGGATAATGTTTTCTATTATATTTTTTGGCAGATCGAATGAATAGTGGGGTATACTTAATCTTCATCATTCAAAGCCTTATCGAATCCTTGATTAAATTCTTCTAATGAATTAAATTCACCAGCGAATTCACCTCGATCAGCTTCCGCAATAGCAGCATCTAATTCAGTAGTTGGTTTTAATGATAGAGGGATACTTTTAGTATGTTGAACCTCTTTTAAATACATTTTTATTCCTGTACTCAAATCTAAACCATAATATTTAAAAATAGCAGCAACTTCTTTTTTATCTTTTTCTGGCATTTTAAAATTTACTTGACTTAATTTTTCTTTATTTGAAATCATAATATCAGCTCCTTATATCTATTTTATTGTAAATTAAAGAAACTGTAAATAAAATAGATATAAGATATATAGCTAATTAATAGAAATGCAAGATTATACCAAAAAAGACGAGAGTAACAACTCTCGTCTTTTAGTCATTAAGAAAATGTGTTTTTAATTATATGAGGTAATATTATTTTCCCTAATTATTAGCTTAATTCCTTGATAATAGCTTCCAAGGTCTTTTTAGCTTCATCTTGAATTGGAGTTTCTGGGTGTTCTTCATCGTACTTGTTAAGCCAGTTCAAACGATCTTGCATTCTCTTAGCCAAGGTCTTTTGGTATTCTGGGTCTTCAAGGTGAACTTCGTAGCCTTCAATTGGTAAGTAGCTTACACCCTTGAAGTTACCAAATGGCTTGAAGTCACTGTCCTTGATGTTACCGTTAGCCAAGTCTTCGATCAACTTCTTAGTAACTTCCTTAGGAATGTCCTTGCCCATGAAGGCATCTGTGTTCAAGCTGTAGCAGCTTGCTCCACGCTTAGTGAACAATTCCTTGAAGTCTGTGTAGTCGCCTGATACAGGGTATGCACGGAATGGGTCTGCGAATGGTTCGATAACCAAGGTGTTCATGTCGAAGCCCTTAGGCAAGTTTTCAGCACTAGTTCTCTTGGTTGCTAAAGTACAGCCCATAGTAGTTGCCAAAACTGGGTCGTCAATCTTGATGATTGGAGGCAATGAACCATCCTTCATAATCCAGAACAAAGCGGTAATTGGTGACTTTTCAAAGTCTACACGGTGAGGACTAGTGTAACGGGTCTTGATAACACGACCGTTGTTGTTACGTAAGTCTTCAGTAACGATAACTTTCTTACCGTTTGAGTCTAACGTTACGTCACAGTTCATAATAGTAGTGTAGTACTTAGTTTCGTGGTGACCTGCTGGGTAGTCGTGGGTCTTGTCGAAGTATGAAGGTTCAAGTGCTACAGATGAACCGTCTTCACGTGAAATGATGAATGCATCGTCGTGCAAAACGGTGATATCATATTTACCATCGTACATTTCGTGAGTCAAAGTTGACTTACCAGAACCTGACAAGCCGTAGAATGCGAAGGTCTTGTCGTCTTTATCGTCAAAGTGGAATGACTTTTCACCACCGTGACATGCAGTGTAGCCGTGACGGTGAGCGATAGCCCAAGCTAAGGTTAAGGTACCCTTCTTAAGTTCACCGAAGTAGCGAAGGTTGAAGACAGCAGCACAGTTATGTGGAGCGTCGAATACGCCTAAACCCTTTGGATAGTCTTCGTCTTGAACATTAGGATCGAAGTAGAAGTAAATATCAGGTTCATCATAGAACTTAGACTTTGCGTACATCTTTTCAGCTTCATCATCGAAGAAGTGGAAGTTCAAAATGTATGAAAGCAGGTTGAAGGCTTGATCTTCTGGCATCATGATGTGAGCCTTAACAGTAAATGATGGGTCAAGACCTACCAAAACAGTAGCCTTTAAGTATTTTTGTTCGTGGCCCTTGTAGATATCTTCACGCAAGTTACCGTTCAATGCTTCAGCATCTTCGTTAGGATTGTCAACGAAGTGACGTGCACTGGCAGTTCTACCTAAGATCTTACCGTGGTTGTAAACCAATTGGGTTGCACCATGTGGCAAGCCTAATTCTTTAGTGTGTAAGATGGGCAAGTCAGTAACAATAACGCCTGATTGCTTCTTTGCTAAATTATAAGCTTCAGCAACACTAGTTACTTCGTGTACGTTGTTGCCGTAAAATGCACTTTCGATAGTTGCACGAGTGCGGCTAAACATTGGATTTGCTTTTCTAAGTTCGTCTTGAGAATAACGTTCTTTTGTACTCATATTAAGTTTTTGTCCTCTCTAGGAAGCTATTAATTAAAACGCTTTCATTAACTTACAGTTATTATACTAACATACTTGACTGGGTATAACCACCTAAATATTAAAATATAAGGTTTATGAAATACGAAAACATATACATAAAATAAAAAAACGCAAAGAAGACTAAGAATAAAATAGATGATATAATATAGAACATACGTACGAAAAAAGGAAACATAAAAATGGATTCTAATCAGCTTTTTAAATATGTTTATGCTAAATATGGATTGAAGTTTGAACCAATTGTGTCAGGTTCAACGGATACTTATGTATTAATGTCTCCACTTGATAGTGGCTATTTTGCTATGCTTTCTCGAATTAATGGTGAAAATTCAAGCAAGAGCAGTATTGTGGTTTTAGATTTAAAATGTGGTGACTTTGCTCCAACGATTCGTGATTTGCCTGGTTTTACTGATCCGGTTCGCATCAAGGGAGCAGAATGGGTAGGCGTAGTTTTGACTAATAATCGCGATGAGCAAGCGATTAAGAAGGCCCTAGATTATGCATTTAAATTAGCGATGAATGGTCAAGATACAAATGTCGCTAAGAGCCAATATTTTTATATTCCAGGAGAAAAAACAGAGGAAAAATATCAAGCGCAGCCAATAAAGCAGCGGTTGCCGCGTAGACAAGTTAACGATGTGATTCCCGATAAGATCAGACAAATGCGGGAATTATATGATTACAGTATTCTTCCTAGCACAGGTCGGCAGAAGAATTTTTATATTCAAGGGCAGTTTATGGCTGATTACGAAGATGAATATAAAAAATATTTTGCTTTCAAGCGTTTCTTTCCTACTTATCATGATATGAATGTGGGGCAATTGCGTAGTTACTTTACCTGGAGGACTAAGATTCGCAAGGGGGATTACCATCGCACTAGTACATCTTATGCATATGTATATTTGTATGAGCTGTTTAATAATATTGGCGTGGATAATCCACAGGATGGCTACGATAAACTGATTGCTTTTAAAAAGAATTATGTGGATAATTTCGATTTAGGAATTCAAACATATTTGGCAGATTGGATAAAGGATTACGTGCTTTATTATGGCTTACGAAAAGAAAAAATAGCTGAGCATTTTGCCAAAGATATTGAGCAAGATCATGATGATGAAATATTGCATTATCCGCAAAAATATACGGCAGAAGAGTTAGCGGAAGTTTTTGCAAAAAAGACGACATACTGGAAATCTTCAAAAGTAATTGCAAAGAATAAAGAGGTTTTTGTTCAAGTTTTAAAATGTGTTTGGCAAGAGGTGTTAGATGCTAAAAAATATGGCATAGCTTATTACAGCAGCTTTGTAGCTAAGCCGAAGGTCGTTGAGCAGCCCGTTTTTAAGCTCGCAGTTTTCTACAGAAAAGCAAAAAAGCCAATGACGGTTAAGGTTGATGCTGTGAGAAAGTATTATTACAAAAAGGGTTGGTGGTACATTCATCAAGAAGAAGCTGTGCCAAGACAGCGAACGAACTTGAATACTTTTTTGCATGAAGTAGATCGTTTAGTACGCGAGAAGCTGAATTTAGGACGCGCAATCAAGCCGCGTTTTATTGATCAAGCCGTGTTAAAGGCGATTACGGCTGGAATTGCTGCTTATCAACAGCAAAAAAAACAGGCAAAGATTGATCAGATTAAAATTGATTTTTCTGATTTAGACAAGATTCGGGCCAATGCTTCTGTCACGCGTGATAGTCTGTTAACCGATGAGGAAAAGCAGCTTGAGCAAGAGGAACAAGAGCAAGAGCAAGTGCAAAAGCAGGAGCAAGAAGTAGAAGTTTCAGTAGATCAAGATGACTACGGTTTAGACAAAGACGAAATGTTTTTACTAATGGCTTTATTGCAAGGGAAGCCGTGGCAAGATTATGTGCAAAAACACCATCTAATGGTTTCGATTTTAGCTGATAATATTAATGAAAAATTGCTGGATGAGATTGGCGATAGTGTGATCGAATTTAATGAACAAGATCAGCCACAAATAATTGAAGATTATGCGGATGATTTACAAGAAATGTTTTTAAAGGGATGATAAAATGCCAGAAAAAAGAAGAGTACCAAAAAGAATTGCACAAACTGTATTAAATTCACTAAAAGGTGGGGTAGTGCCGCGGATTGGTTTGCCTTATATTACAGTCGGCCGTAAAGAAGAAATTGAAGCCCTGCTTCATGATGTTGATATTATTCAAGATGGCGGTGCAAGTTTTCGTTTTATCGTTGGACGTTACGGTTCAGGCAAAAGCTTTTTACTGCAGACAATTCGTAATTATGTAATGGACAAAAATTTCGTTGTGGTTGATGGCGATTTGTCTCCAGAGCGTCGCTTGCAAGGTTCTAAAGGACAAGGACTAGCAACTTACCGTGAATTAATCCAAAATCTTTCTACCAAAACTCGTCCTGAAGGTGGGGCCTTAACCTTAATTCTTGATCGTTGGATTAATTCTGTGCAAAGCCAGGTAGCCCAAAGTGGTATTGCCAATGATGATCCCAAGTTTGAAGCTGAAGTAGATAAGAAAATCTATGCAGTAATTTCATCATTAAATGAATTAGTACATGGTTTTGATTTTGCTAAATTGCTTAACATGTATTATCACGCTTATATGTCTAATGACGATGAAACTAAAGCTAAAGTGCTTAAGTGGTTTAGAGGCGAGTATAGTCATAAGACTGAAGCTAAAAAAGATTTGGGTGTGGATATTATCATTTCAGACAGCGATTGGTATGAATATCTCAAATTGTTTGCGGCTTTCTTCAGACAAGCAGGTTATGCTGGCCTCATGATCATGATTGACGAATTGGTCAACATTTTTAAAATTCCGAATGCGATTAGTCGTCAATATAATTATGAAAAGATTTTGACAATGTACAATGACACTTTGCAGGGTAAGGCGAAGTACCTGGGCATCATTATGTGCGGGACGCCACAAGCAATTGAAGACCGGCGCCGCGGCGTTTATTCATACGAAGCACTGAGCAGCCGGCTTGCTACAGGAAAGTTTGTTCAAAACGGTGCGCGTGATATGTACGCTCCAGTGATTAAGTTGCAGCCATTGACCGCAGAAGAAATGCTAGTTTTAACTGAAAAATTGGCGGATATGCATGCTAACTTATATGGCTATGAAAGAACTATTACTGATGATGATTTAGCACAATTTATCAAGATAGAGTATGCGCGCGTTGGTGCAGATACTAACATTACGCCACGTGAAATTATTCGTGACTTTATTGAATTGCTCGACATCGTTTGGCAAAATCCTGACACTAAAATCACGGATCTGCTTAATTCTGATCGTTTTAATTATGCAAAATCTGAGGCTGTCTCAGATAATAAAGAGCAAGATTATACTGAATTTAGAATTTAAGGGTAAAAAAGATGGATGTTTTTTCACATTATGCACCATTTATCCAAGACTATATTTATGAACATGGTTGGCAAAATTTACGTCCGATTCAGGTAGCAGCCGCGGAGGAAATTTTTGAGACGGAAGATAATGTGCTTTTGTCAGCTTCAACTGCGTCAGGGAAAACAGAAGCCGCATTTTTCCCGATCTTGTCAGATATCTATAATGAACCAGAGGATTCGGTCAAAGTGCTTTATATTGCGCCACTAAAAGCTTTAATTAATGATCAATACGATCGCTTGACGGAGCTTTGTCAGGATGTCGATATACCAATTTGGCGCTGGCATGGGGATGTAGCGCAAACGCAAAAAAGAAAGATGCTCAAGAACCCATCAGGAGTTTTACAAATTACGCCTGAATCGCTTGAGAGTTTCATGATCAATAAGCACATGGATATTCCTCATTTGTTTGGCGGGCTGAAGTATATTGTGATTGATGAACTCCATTCATTTTTGCGCAGTGACCGCGGTGGCCAAACCTTTTGTCTAATTGAACGTTTGTCAAAATTAGCAAATGTTAATCCCAGAAGAATCGGACTTTCAGCAACCATCGGTAATTTGCAAGATGCCAGCGATTTTTTAGGAGCTGGTTCAAATAGAAAGACGGTTGCACCTAAGGTGCAGAACGAACCACAGATTTGGCATCTTTCAATGGAACATTTTTATAAAACTGATCCACAGGCCAGCAGCAAGGATTTTGATCCTAGTCAAGTCGAGCCTATAACGGATAAGGCACCTGAATTGGCTGATCCAGGTATTGGTTATATTTTTGAACATACACGTGGTAAAAAATGCCTAGTTTTTACTAATAGTCGTGAAGAGTGCGAAGCGGTATGTCAGGAACTGAGGGCGTATTGCGCTTATAACCATGAGCCGGATCGCTTTATGATTCATCACGGTAATCTTTCACCGGCACTACGGGAAACAGCTGAAGCGGCGATGAAAGATGAAGATGTTTATATGACAACTTGTGCTACTGCAACACTGGAATTGGGAATCGATATTGGTCAGCTGGAATCAGCGTTTCAAATTGATGCTCCGTTTACGGTGTCAGGCTTTTTGCAAAGAATGGGGCGTACAGGTCGTCGCGGCAATCCACCAGAAATGCATTTTGTTATGCGCGAAGAACATCCAGAATCTCGGGCCATGCTGCCAGAATTAATTCCGTGGCCTCTTATTCAGGGAATTGCCCTGGTTCAACTTTACGCGGAAGAAAAATGGGTGGAGCCGCCTGAACCTAATCGCTTGCCGTATAGTTTGCTTTATCATCAAACTATGAGTACGCTCGCCTCTAGTGGAGAGATGACGCCAGCAGAGCTTGCCTCAAGGGTGCTCACTTTGTCGTATTTTCATAATGTTAGTCAGGAAGACTACAAAGTTTTGCTTAGGCATTTGCTTAAAATTGACCACATTGAATGGACCGAGAATAAAGGATTAGTAGTCGGGCTTGCCGGTGAAAAGGTTGTGAATAACTTTAAATTTTATGCAGTTTTTGCGGAAAATGAAGAATTTAGTGTTCATGCTGGCAGCGAAGAATTAGGTACAATTGTTAAGCCACCTCCAGTTGGAGACAAAATTGCAATTGCTGGTCGAGTTTGGGTAGTTGAAGATGTCGATCGCAAGCGTCATCAAGTGTATTGCCATGAGGTGAAGGGAAGAATTCCTGCTTTCTTTGGTGATGTGCCAGGTGATATTCAGCCGAAGATTTTGCAACGAATGAAAAAGGTTTTGGAAGAGAAGGTCATGTATCCTTATCTGATGCAAAATGGCAAGGCACGCTTAACCCAGGCTCGTGATACTGCAGCTTTAGCTGGCTTAGCTAAAAAGAATTTGATTAAGCTTGGCGGCAATATGTGGTGTCTTTTCCCTTGGACTGGAACGTATGCCTTTTTGACGCTTGAACGGTTGATCAAAATTAAGTGCGGAGAGCAGTTGAATATCCGAGGTTTTAATTCATCTCGTCCATATTTTATGTATTTTGCGATGGATGGGGATGAACAAGACTTTTGGCGCATTCTTAAAGAGAAAGCTGACAAAGACTTTGATCCGCTGGATTTAGTCTATCCTAAAGAAATTCCAGGAATCGACAAGTATGATCAATATTTGCCAAAAGAGTTATTGCGTAAGGAGTTTGCTTATAGTGTATTAGACATTCAAGAGATGAAACGCTGCGTTAAGCAAATGGCGGATAACTATTTGGTATAATGGGAATATCTTGAAAAGGAAAGAGAATATCAATGCTTAAAATTAATCAAAATGTGTCTAAGGATGCTCAAACCAGAACTTTGTTAAAAGAATTGCTCAAGGTACACCAAATTCATCAAGCATACAATGTGCGTGATTTGACGGATGCGGATGAGCAAATTTTGGAAAAGTCTTTTAATTTAACCCGTGAATTGATGTCTAAGATTTCCACTAAAAAGATTAAGTTTGCAGATAAAAAGTGGGATTCTTTGTTTAACTTTTTGATGGCGGAACAAATTGCTTTTGCCAGGGTTTTAGCCAGTGGTGATGATAACTTGAATGGCTACGTTCAAGCTAAAAATCAGGCTCAACAAGCTTATGCTTTAGCTGAAACTGCTATTAATAATTTAGAAAATGAAAAATAAAAAAAGAGTTTTTCAGGACTTAATTAGTAAATTTTTAAAATCTTGTGCTGCCGAATTGCGATGATCATCAATTACGGCAAAAGTCACTTTTTTAATTGAAGATTTTTCTTTGAAGACGTTGTACCACATTTGGGCAACGTCTTTTGCTTGTGTGTCGGGCATGACATTTCATCTAGTCTAGTGAAAGTCTAGACCACGGGTA
>NZ_PCZD01000056.1:0-10810 GCF_002553975.1 Lactobacillus sp. UMNPBX6 | reverse complement strand
TACCCGTGGTCTAGACTTTCACTAGACTAGATGAAATGTCATGCCCGACACACAAGAAAAAAGATGCTGCCATTACTAAGACAACATCTTTGCTATAAATAGATTTTCTCTTAGTCAAATCAGTCCCTCGATTTCTATTTTTATTATACAACTATCAAGAAACTATTTGACTATTTTAAGACTAACGGTAAAAACAATGTCTTCGCCCTTGTAGCCAACTGAGATCTTGCCACGAAAAGCCTGTACTAACTCGCGTGCCATCGCGAGACCGATGCCAAAGCCGCCTTTTTTAGAATTATGCGATTCATCTTCTCGATAAAATCTTTCAAAAAAGTGAGTATAATTTTTGTTTTTGCCTTCTTTATAAGTATTGCTGATACGCAAAACAGCATTCTTGCTCAAAGGACTCTTGGATAATTCCACTCTAATTCTGCCATGTGGATCACAATATTTTCTAGCATTATCAAGCAAAATATTAATGATTTCTGCCAATGAATGCTTTTCAGCAATTACATTTAATCCTTCACGAATAGAAACCTGATATGTCAGGTCATTCTTTTTCATGATCGATTTAAAATCTTGAGTTGATTGTTTAACAATTTTTGAGAAATTAACTTTACTTAAAGTTAATTCTCCCATTTCACCCGCTCTAGCTAATGAAATTAATCGATTAACTAATTTAGTTAGCTTATCAACCTGTTCTTTGGTACTTTGATTCCATTCCGAGTCATTACCTAACATTTCTTCCATTTCGGCATTAGCAGAAATCACCGCTAAAGGTGTCTTCAGCTCATGCCCCGCATTAGTAATAAATTCCTGCTGCTTGTGATATGTATCAATAATCGGCTTAATTGCTCTGCGAGAAACTAAGATTAGCACTAATGCGAATACAATTAATGCGCCAATTCCTAAAACCACTGCCACTCTGAACATCAACCAAAAACGATTATAAATTAAGGTCTCATTTAAAAAGACGATTAAAGTTTGACCAGCTGAATCTTTGGTAACTCTATAAGCATACTGATTTTGTCCCGCCTTAATATTTCCTTGCTTATTATGTTCAGCCAATGTTCTGCGAGTAATATCAGCAATTTCAGTATTTTTAATCTTATAAACGTTATTGTTATTAATAACCTTAACTTGATGGCTAGCATCAACTGTTACGGCAAAATAGCGATATTGATAAACAGCTTCAGGATTATATTTTCCCGCTAAAAAATTTCGATTAATTAAGTCATCCTGATTGCCAAAAGCCGGCTGCGCATTATGCGGTGAAAGATGACCCTCATTTTTTACTAAAGCGGTCAAAACTCGATTAACTTCATTTTGATTTTGAATACGAGTAATTCCTACCAAACTACCTAGTGTAATTAACAAAACTATCAATAAAGCAGCGACAGAAGCACCAATAAATTTCCAGCGAAATTTTTGAATCATCTTATCACCTACTTAACTAAGCTATAATTACCATCTTTTATTCCGTTAATCTTCACAGAACTTTGAATTGATTGCAATTTTTGTCTTAAATAGGAGACATATATCCAAACTATGTCGCTGTTTGCATCTTCGTCATTGCGCCATACGTGGCTAAGTAATTCTTCAGTCGATAATTCTTTTCCTTCATTCAAAATAAAGTAATCCATCAACTGCGTTTCTTGTCCATTTAACCGAATGGAATTATGACTCACTAATTCTTGTTCAGACACATTCAGAGTAACATCACCAACGCTCACTTCATTAGGAGTAAAGTCATCCTCTCTTCTCTCCTTTGAACGCAGTCTAGCCAGCAATTCTTTTAATGAGAATGGTTTAGTTATATAATCGTCTGCCCCACTATCAAGGCCAGTTACTCGATCATCAATTTCTGACTTTGCGGTAAGCATTAAAATATATGACTTATCACCACTTTTTCTAATTTTTTTTAAAGCGGTAATTCCATCCATTACCGGCATCATAATGTCCAAGATAATGACATCATATGAATTTTCCTTAGTGTGTTCAACGGCTTTTAAGCCATTATCGACAGGATCAACTTCATAACCTGCCTTTTGCATGGCAACAGTTAATACTCTGAGTAGTTGTGGTTCATCTTCTGCGACTAAAATCTTCATTAAATAATCAATCCCCTTCTCTAATCAATTGTCTGATGGTTTGCATACTAATGTCACAAGATGCCAATTCATCAGCAACTCTTTTCAGTTCTTTACCAATCATTTCTGGATTCTTGATTTGATGTTTATACTTCATTTCATGCTCTAAGCTTGCCCAAGTATCCATGGCAATTGTTCTTAATTGTACTTCGACAAAATAATGTCCTGGAATATTACCATCGACATCTTGCTCGGGAACCATTACATCTAAAATCATATGATAAGAACGATAACCATTAGGTTTAGCATTAGTAATATAATCTTTTTCTTTCACTACACTAACGTTGTCCCATTTTTTAATAGCTGCAATGCAAGTGTAGATATCATCGACAAAATTGCAGATGATACGTAAACCAACGCTATCTCGATTTTCCCTTAAGGCAGAATTGGGCGTAAGTGGTAATCCCTTCCGTTGGCATTTATCTTCCATGCTCTTTTCGCTTTTAACTCGACCACGCAAGTGTTCATAAAGTCTTTCGTGATACTTTTTTTCATAATTTTGATTTAAAGTAGTAAATTGCTCCGTCATTTGTTTAAGCAATTTATCTAAAACAGGGGTATATTCTCCGTAAATATTCAACATTTATCCCTTCTTCCTATATTCATCATAACAATGAAATTTGACTTTTCTTTGAAGGAACAATTATTAAGGAATTAAGATTACAAATGAAAAAGCATACATCGAATAATTATCGACATATGCTTTTTAAATTGAGAGAGAGTAAGAGAAAGGGTTTAGAATTTTATCTGTTCACCATTCACTAGCACTTGATAAGTTAAATCTTTCAAGTTTGCAACTAGTTCAGCTTTTCTAGTTTGTTCTTTATTCATACGGACGATTCGAATTTCATTTTCATTAGGAGTAGAAATATCAATTGAACCATTCAAGTCAAATGCAGCTTCTGTATTTCTAAAAGTGAAGAGCTTGAGTAATGATGCAACAACCGGACGTTGAATTTCTTTTTCAATCTCTGCTTTGCTGTAATAATGACGGTTGATATTTCTACCTTCTTTAGTTTCTTCCAGCAATTTAATATCATTCTTGCCAGCTAGCATCCCTACATAATAAACTTGTGGAATGCCTGGTGCAAAGACTTGCAAGAGTCGTGCCATGAAGTACTTTTGATCATCATCACCAAGAGCTGAATAAAACGTAGTATTGATTTGATAAATGTCTAAGTTATGATATTCAGCACTAGAATACTTCTTCTTAACGTTGGCACCAACTTTATATAGCTCTTGACTGGTATAGTCGATCTCCTCAGGAGAAAGGATATCACGCGCATCAACTACACCAATGCCGTCATGGGTATCCAAAGTAGTAAATTGTTTCATTGGACACTTTTTGAGCCAGGCTGCTAAACGATTAGAATTACCAGAATAAAGTGAGTAAAGAGTTACCATTGGCAAAGCAAAATCATAGATAAAGTAGCCATGCTTAGCAATCTTGAATGGCATTGAATAATGCTCATGAATTTCCGGTAAAATGGTTGCACCCTCGTCTGCAATATCGTCTTGAACTTGCTTCAATAAATCCCAGATTTCTGGTTCAACGAAGAAATCATTGGTATCAAGTTTCTTAACTGCATAAGCAAAGGCATCTAAGCGAATAATATCTGCCCCATGTTTAATTAGGCTAATCAAAGTATCTTTGATAAACTTTTGAGTTACTTTTTGACGAACATCCAAATCAATTTGTTCAGGTCCAAAAGTGTTCCATAACTTCTCTTTGGTACCATCGGCAAAGGTTATTTCCTGATAAGGCGCACGGTCCTTACGCTTATAAATTAAATCAACATCAGCTTGAGTAGGACGGCCTTCAGGCCAAAACTTGTCCCAGCTAAGAAACAGCTTGGCATATGGACTTTTGTCTTTGTGCTCTTGAAAATCCTGATAATATTTAGATTGTCTAGAAATATGGTTAATCATGAAGTCAAACATCAAGTAATATTTTTCACCTAATGCTTCAACCTGAGCCCAATCACCAAACTTAGGGTCTACTGTAGTGTAATCAGTTGGCGCAAAACCGCGGTCACCAGTTGAGGGAAAGAATGGCAACAAGTGAATGCCACCAACTGCACCTTTTAAGTCATTTTCTAAAACTTCGTTTAATTCTGTTAAATTTTTACCCAAGCTATCTGGATAAGTAATTAGCATGACCTTATTTGTAATTGCCATAATTTACTCCTATTTTATTGCTTTGAAGTAGTACATATAAGCCTTAAAGTCACCATGTTCAACTGGATCATAGATACCCATATTCATCAATTCGTCGCCGCCATAAACTTGGTGCGTTCTTTGATCTTCATATTGTTTATTTGGATCAAGACCAATTAGCTTAGTCTTAGTGAAATATGGTTGTGCACTTGCCATCACTTTTACCGTTGATAAAATTACTTCGTTTTTATCAGGTGAAACTGTTTCCCAAGCACATTGATTGCTGGTTTGAGCGGATTTCAAGCGGTAGAACTTACCAAATTGAGTAACTTTTCTAATCTTCTTGTATTCTGCCACCTGCTTTGCGACAGCTTCACGATCTTCCTCATTCATCTTAGTTAAATCAAGTTCATAACCAAGATCACCCCACATGGCAACAACGCCACGGGTATTAAATGGAGTAATTCTGCCATTTTGTTCATTAGGACTAACTGAAACGTGAGAAGTCATCATTGATTGCGGGTAAACCAAACTTGTACCATATTGAATGGTTAAACGATCAATTGCATCGCTATCATCACTAGCCCAGATTTGTGGGTCATAGTAAGCCATACCGGCATCAAATCTACCGCCACCGCCTGAGCAGCCTTCAATTAACAGATCTGGATGAGCATCAACTATTCTTTCAAGTAAATCATAAAGACCTAATACATAACGGTGGTAAACTTCACCTTGACGATTAGCTGGTAAATCAGCTTCATAGATATCTGATAAGTGACGATTCATGTCCCACTTAATATAGTCAATCTTGCCTGATCCCAAGATCTTTTCCATTTGGTTATAAATATTGTCGCGTACTTCCTTGCGTCCCAAGTCAAGCAAGTATTGATTTCTGGATGGACTTGGTTTTCTGCCAGGAACATGCATCAAATAATCTGGATGTTCTTTGTAAAGATCAGAATCATATGAAATCATTTCAGGTTCAAACCATAGACCAAATTTCATCCCTTGATCGTGAACATAATCTGCAAAATGTCCTAAACCATTTGGAAACTTCTTTTTATAAACTTTCCAATCACCTAATGAAGTATTATCGTCATCACGATGACCAAACCAGCCATCATCTAAAACGAACATCTCAATGCCAAGCTTCTTAGCATCATCTACAATAGTCTTTAACTTATCTTCATTAAAATCAAAGTAGGTTGCTTCCCAGTTATTAACTAAGATTGGACGTACTTCATTCTTGTATTTACTACGAATAATTCGATCATGAATCAAGCTATGGAATGCTTGACTCATCTTGTTTAAACCTTGATCTGAGTAAACCATCAAGACTTCTGGAGTTTGGAATTCATCCCCAGCAGGTAGTTGCCAGTTAAAGTTGAAATCATTAATACCAACATTAACATGAGTCTGAGCAAATTGATCTTTTTCAACTTCAAACTTATGATTACCAGAGTAAACAAAGGCAAAACCATAAGCATCCCCATTAAATTCATTGGTATCTGGATCAACTAAAGCCAAGAATGGATTCATTTGGTGACTGGAAGTACCGCGGTGACTAGAAAAGACGTGAATACCTTGGTTAATGTGTTCGCGATCCACTCTTCTTTCATGGGCGTGAGCACCCGGTAAAGTAATTGAATCAAAGTTGCGATCGACAAAATCAAGCTGCATTGAAGCAACTTTTTCAATATTGACTGTTTCATCGCCTGAATTTTTAACCTTTACTGATCTTACAATTACAGGACGATCACGGTAGATGGTGTACAATAAGTCAAAATCAAGCTTAGTCTTTTGATCCTCAAGAGTAATGATCAAAGTTTGAGCTTCATTATTATCCTTTACCCATGAATGAGGCAATCCTTTCAAGTCCGGCTTACCATCCACAATTTGGTAATCCTTGTAAGTTAAAAACAAAGCATTAGAACCATCTTTTTGGCGGACAACCGCAGCTGGCGTATGATAATCCATTTCGCCTGCTGTACTATATTCCTTAGGTAAAGAATCGCGAGAAAAAGTTCTATCTAATGAGCCAGGTAAGTTACCGGAAAAACCACGATCGACTCTTGGGTAACGCAATTCATCATGATAATTATTTACTTTTTTACCGAAGTATAAATGACAAAGCGTATCGCCATCTTCTACTGAAAGAAGATATGAAATTTGCTCATTATGAAGATGAAAGACTTTATTCTTTTCGTCGAAAGTAATTAATTCTTCTGCCATAATTTTTCTCCTATTTAGCTTCAACTTTTTCTTTAGCTGCCAAAGTCATGACTTTATCTTCTGCCTTGACCTCAGTACCTGCCTTAGCTGTTAATTTAATATTTTCAAATTCATTTGAGTTAGTAACTACTACAATTACAGTATCATCAAGTCCAGCCTTCTTAATAGTTGGATCCCAGAATTCGATTAATTCTTGGCCCTTCTTAACTTTTTGACCTTCTTCAACATATGAGACAAAGCCAGTACCCTTTAATTTAACGGTGCCAAGACCAATGTGAATTAATAATACTAATCCATTATCACCAACAAGACCAACTGCGTGTCTAGTAGTAAAGACCTGACGAACAGTTGCGTCAAATGGTGCTAATACTCGACCATCTTCTGGCTTAATTGCAAAGCCTTGGCCAACAGAGCCACTTGAGAATGTTTGATCGTTAACTTCTGATAAATTCATTAACTTACCAGCAATTGGAGTAGCTAATTCAATTTGACCAGTAGCTGACTTAGCAGCATCTTGATCGCCAGCATACTTCTTACCCCAAGTTTTTTCAAGTTCAGCAACAATTTCTGCGTGCTTTTGTTCACTTAAGATGACCTTAGTAGCAAAGATAATAATCGCAATAACAAGCATTACGGCTGGTACAGCAAACATCATCAACTTAAAGTTCATCTTACCAGCAGCGGTAATTGATGCGGCTGTTGCACCTGTAGTCATACCTGCCATGATGGCAATTTGACCAACAACACCGTTAGAAACGGCACCACCGAATTTATCGATCAATGGACGAACTGACAAAGCAAGTGATTCGTCACGGTGACCAAGTTTTAATTGACCATATTCAACAGAGTCGGTAATAATCATTAAAACGATCAAGAAGACCATTTGTTGTGGGAAACCGAATAATGATGCAGCAAGTAAAACTAATGGAAGATTGCTACCTGCAAAAGCAAAGATTCCCATTGCACAAAGCATTACAACTAAGCAACTTGTGAAAAGTGCTTTACGACTCATTCTCTTAGACAAGATCGGGAACAATGATGTTGCAATAATACCTAATAAAATGTTAATGGTTGAAAAAATTGAGAATGCCTTTGGCATACCCATAATGTAAGTGAAGTAGTAGACTTCAAGAGAGTTGGTAATGTTAATACCAATACCGTAGAATAAGTAAGCTAAAGCTACCCACATTAATTGGTCGTTACCAGATAATGCTTTAAAGATACCAACGATACCTTTAGTATCTTTTTTATTCTTACGAATATCACTGTTTACTTCACGAGTGAATAAACCAACACACCAAGCAGAAACAAATGCGATACCACAAATGATTGCTGCAAAAATAAACCAACCTCTGTCATCACCAGTTGAAGTAGCTTTGGCTGAGAAGAAGATTACAGCTGGCATAACTAGGATACCAACTAAACCACCACCGACAGTTGAACCAACACGAGCATAAGTAGCTGTCTTTTCACGTTCACGTGAATCAGTAGTTAATGATGGAAGCATTGACCAAAAGCCGACATCCTTAAATGAATAGAAGATATCCATGGTGATATACAAAACACCAAAGACAATCATGTATAAGATAGCATTCTTTTGATACAAACCACCTAGGTTAGTAAATAACATTAAAAGAATGACTGCAGAGATTGAACCACCAACTACAACCCATGGACGGAAGTGACCCCAACGAGTTTTAGTACGGTCAATCGCATTACCGATAAATGGGTCAATGAATAATTCTACAATTCTTAAACCCATGATAATCAATGTCACGATACTGATCATTTTGGCATCTTCTGCCGCATTACCAGTATTAAACAAGTGTGACGTAATAAACATAATTAAATATCCTGATAACAATCCATAGAATGAATCATTACCAAAGGCACCAAAACTATAAGCTAGTCGTGCGCCTATTGACATTTTTCCTTGATCTTTTTTCATCAGATCTTTCCCCCTCTATAGCGTTCATGTATTCGCTTTCATTATAGTTATTATTATCTGTCAGAGAAGAATTTTTAACCATAGCACTGTCATCACGATTTATGTCATTATTTTTAATGAACATAAAAACATGCTTAATTCACCAATCAGTGATATCATTGTATTATATAGCAAAGCTAAAGACATAAAGACATGTATAAATAGTAAAATTGAGGCATTTTTATGGATGGATCATACAGAGCATTAAGCAATAAAAGCTTAGAAAGCAATATTTTATTCTGGGGACAAGAAAATTGTGCGCCTAATTATACTTTTAAAGGCAATAATGTACGTGATAACTATGTTATTCACTACATTCAACGAGGCAAGGGAACTTTTGCTTCGGCAAATCACTCCATGGTTACCTTGCAAGCTGGGGATGTGTTTATTCTTCCTAAAGGCGTACCCTGCTTTTATCAAGCAGATAGTAAAGAGCCTTGGAGTTATTTTTGGTTAGGATTATCCGGTATTAAAATTAGAGCGATGCTTTCAGACTCAATTTTATCTACGCAAAATTATTTAAGGCAGGTTCAGGACAGCAAATTTTGTCAGAGCCTGCAGAATTTATTTGAGGCCGCACATTCACCTAGCTCTCTTACTAATGACATACTGATCGAAGCTTTGCTTTATTACACTTTTTACAATTTGAATATTGAATATCCTACCAAGAGAAGAAAGAATTCAGCCACTAAGGACGAGCAATTGCGTGCTGCTATTACTTATTTAAGACAAAACTTCGAAGATTCATCTCTGTCAATCATTGATCTTTGCAACAAGATGGATCTTTCTCGCAGTTATCTTTATACTCTTTTTAAAAACAATCTAGGGCTTTCTCCACAACAATTTTTGATCAATTTACGGATGGAACAAGCTAAAGAATATCTAGCTAATACTGATAATACGATTCAGGAGATTTCAAGAATTATTGGTTATAATGATGAATTTACCTTTTCAAAGGCATTCAAGAAGTATTCTGGCTTCAGTCCAAAAATCTATCGCCAAAGTTTGACGAAATAAAAAGATTGGAAATCATTTGGTTTCCAATCTTTTTTACTTATTGATTCTCCATTATTTATCTTTCTCAGCTTCAGCAGGCGTGTTAACTGGCGTTAATTTTGGACCAGCAACATATTCAAAGTCTTCAACTTTCAAATAGAAGTCGTTAATTCTAGGGTCCGATCCAATGCCTTTCCTCTCTTTATTAACAAAGAATTGCATGTAGTCATTATTCTTTATCCGATAGAACAACTTTACTTTCTTGCTACTTGGAACGTAAATATATTTTAGTTCTTTAACAATTATTGGATAATATCCAGCTTGATTGTAATTAGTAGCTTTTAAGAACTTGTCGTCATACTCTTGTTCACCATGACTATTGTAAATCGCAGCCTTGGTAATTCCCGGCTTTGCCTGAATAGTTGTATTCTTTTGATTAAAAACATTAACCGGTTCAATATGACGTTTGACATCAACTTCGGAGACACGTCCCCAAAACCAATCATCCTTGGTTCCTTTAACATGGTAGAAAACTGAATCTCCAACTCCTGTTTTGAACCAGAAGTCATCAGGATAGCCGCGGAAAGTTGAAATATACTTATCAACTACTAGTTTCTTACCTTTTTTATAGTAACGTCCACTTTCACGATTAGAATTTCTATTGACGATTTGCTGACCGCTCTTCAAAACAACGGTAGTCTCTTTCTTATCGACGTAAATCGGCTTACCATCAAGATAGCGCACATTATTTGCCTTGATATAGCGATTCTTGCCAATGCGGTAGTATTGTTTACCATGAATTGTCTTATACTTTAACCAAAAACGATGCCGCTTTTGCCAAGAAACAAATTTAATACCGGAGGAAGACAAGTACTCAGAATAAAACTTTTTAGGAGAATTAATTTCTTCAAATTTACCAGGTACTTCTAGAGTAGTATTCTTTTTTATTGTTTTTGCCTTTTTACGTTGGCCTTTATAATTGTACACATATGAATTATGATCGATAGTCAAATTGGCTGGACCATTTGGCAAGCCAACATTTTTAGCATTAATATAATAACCATTACCAATGCTGTAATACATCTTAATATCGCCGTTACTAGTCTGAGACGAAGTACCAATATATGTTTTCAAAGGAGTTGGCTTACCATAATATTTAAGAACCAATGTCATTAAGTTAAGACATTGACAATTAAGGGTGCTTTTTTAGAGATCGAATCATTTGGATTCGATCTCTTTTTTTGTATAAAATAAAGGCGAAAAGACCTGCCTTTTCGCCTATCTTATA
>NZ_PCZD01000055.1:0-10905 GCF_002553975.1 Lactobacillus sp. UMNPBX6 | reverse complement strand
ACGGTAAGAAGACTGCTAAGAAAGTTTCAATGGGTTCAACCTTCACTGCTAAAGCAGTTAAGAAGACTAATGGCAAGAAGATTGTTAAGATTAACAAGAGCCAATGGTTGAACATTAAGGACGTTGTAAAGGACTAATTCTTTTAGATCAAAACAAATAAATAATTCTTACATGATGAATACCATGAAAAAAGGAACGAGTTTTGCTCGTTCCTTTTTTATTACCTACTTGCATCCCTTCCCCAGTGTTTTAACTCCAAACACAAAAAGAACGATGAAATCAATCATCGTTCTTCTTTCATTAACTATGAATATGCAATTTAACTAAAATTCGTTCAATTTTGCTACCCATAACTTTTTGGGCTAAATCTGTCTTTATTGTGGCTAGGCCATAAAAGACAATTCCCACGCCTACTGATAAAATTACCAGAATCAAGGCAGATATTCTATGATCTGGGTTTAAGAACTTGCCTAAGCCCATCTCAACTAATTTAACAATTAGGAACATCCCTATCGAAAATGCGGTAATACCAACCAAGCGGCGGCTTGTTCTATTCAAATTAAAGTCATACTGTATTTCTAAGTGCTTCAATGACAACAGAACAATCACCAATAAGCCTAAGTTGGTTGCAACTAACGGTCCATAAATCTTGAACAAAAAGATCATCGGATATTGCAAAATGCCCTTCAGGATTAAACCTAAAACTAAATATTTTATTGCCAATCCATTTTCTGACAAACCTTGCAAAACCGCCATCAATACTGTAAAAAGTCCTAAACTGATTGCAGTAAATGATGACAAGTATAAAACGTTGCTACCTAATGGATCTGGGCCATAGAAAACCGTATAAATCGGTTTACTAATAGCGGCCATTCCGAATGCAGCAGGAATCATCACGAACAAGAACAAGTCCATCGTATTAGCAATTTGCTTAGAGATGCTCTTAAAATCGCCTCTAGTATGTGCAGCTGACAAAAGCGGAATCGCTGTCACTGCCATTGCACTTGCCAAAGACACGATAATCATGATCAACTTATTGGCATTAAGACCAAATAATGCATACCAATCTTCAATTGTATCTGAACTTGCATGAACCAGCCCTGCAATCATTGGGTGGAATGTATATTGGTCTACTAATGAGAATAAAGTTATTCCTGAATCGATAATAATAAATGGAATTGCCTGTTCAATAATTTCCGCAAATAGTTCGGTTGTGGAAACTTTTAACCTATTATTCGAATTAGCAACCAAATTATCTAATTGTTTTCGCCGTGAAAACAATAACCAAACTAACAGGCCAATCCCAAATGCGGCACCAATTGCGGCAGCCAAGTTTGACTGGATAACGGCATGAACATAAGAGCCGTGCTGCACTTGCATGATCACAAATGCCGTTAAAAGCATCCAAACTACTCGAGCAAATTGCTCCACAAACTGTGACATCGCACTTGGCATCATGTCCGCATACCCTTGGAAGTACCCACGCATGATACTCAAGATCGGAATAATCAAAATCGCATAAGACAAACTACGCATAACTGCAATTTGTCTTGGATCGCTTTGACTACCGTTAGATGCCAGTAGCGGTGAGGCAAAATACATGATCGCAGCAGAAATTACTCCCAAGAAGGCCATTAAAATTAACCCTTTATGGAATAATTTTCGCCCAATTCCATATTCATTTAAGGCATTATACTTAGCCACCTGTTTGGCAATCGCTCCCGGAATTCCGGCCGTCGAAATTAGAATAAATATCGTATAAATATTATAACTTCGCGCAGTTAAGGCATTGGCAATATTCCCATAGTCCCCCATCCAGGCATACCAAGGAATAATATACAACGCACCTAAGATTCTAGAAGCAATCGACCCAAAGGTCATCCAGGCAGAGCCCTTTAAAAACGTGCTTTGTGTATCTTTGCTATCTAAATTATTTTCTTCTTCCATCAATTTTTCCTAATAAAAAGCATTAACTAATTAATTGTCACTCAATTTGCTTCATAAAGCTCAACTTCATAAAGCTTTTAGGAAAAACTTAACTTATTTAGCAACGATATTAACAATCTTGTTAGGTACAACGATAACCTTCTTAACGTCCTTACCTTCCAAGAATTTTTGTACGTGTGGTAAAGCCATAGCTTCTTTTTGAACAGCATCACGATCTGCATCCTTAGCTGCTTGGAACTTACCACGAAGCTTACCGTTAACTTGAACCATAATTTCCACAGTTGATTCAACTAACTTAGCTGGATCATAAGTTGGCCACTTAGCATAAGTAATTGATTCATCATGACCAAATACTTGCCAGATTTCTTCCATCATGTGTGGAGCAACTGGAGCCAAAAGCTTAACAAATCCTTCTGCGTATTCACGTGGAATACTCTTAGCCTTTTGCGCAGCATTGATGAAGACCATCATTTGAGAAATAGCGGTGTTGAAGTGAAGAGCGTCAAAGTCTTCAGTAACCTTATTAACAGTTTCTGCATAAACCTTGTCGAGTTCACCATCGTTTTTATCCACAATTCTTTCTTGTGGAATTGCCTTAAGGTCAAGGTCGTTAACAAACAAACGCCATACACGATCTAAGAACTTCTTAGTTGATGCTGGACCATTGTCATCCCAGTCAATTGAAGCATCAAGTGGTCCCATGAACATTTCGTACATTCTAAGTGAATCTGCACCGTATTCATCGATCACTTCATCTGGGTTAACTACGTTACCCTTTGACTTAGACATCTTTTCGTGGTTCTTCAAGATTAAGCCTTGGTTGTACAAACGTTGGAATGGTTCCTTGGTTGGAACAACACCCAAGTCGTAAAGAACCTTGTGCCAGAATCTAGCGTAAAGAAGGTGACGAACTGCATGTTCTGCACCACCGATGTAAAGGTCAACTGGAAGCCATTGCTTCAATAAGTCGTAATCAGCTAATTCTTTATCATTGTGTGGATCAACATAACGTAAGTAGTACCAACTTGAACCAGCCCAGTTAGGCATAGTGTTGGTTTCGCGCTTACCTTTTCGACCATTTTCATCAACTACGTTTACCCAGTCAGTTAAGTTAGCTAATGGACTTTCTGGAGTACCGGATGGCTTGATATCAGTTGCATGTGGTAAACGAAGTGGAAGTTGATCCTCTGGAACAAGTGAAGTAGTACCGTCTTCCCAGTGGATAACTGGAATTGGTTCACCCCAGTAACGTTGACGACTGAAGTCCCAGTCACGAAGCTTGTAGTTAACTTTCTTTTCACCGCAGTTGTGTTCTTCAAGCCAGTCAACCATCTTCTTCTTGGCATCCTTGATGTCCAAACCATTCAAGAATTCTGAGTTAATGTGTGGACCATCTTCAGTGAAGGCAGCCTTAGATAAGTTGCCACCTTCAAGTACTTGATTAATTGGCAAATCAAACTTTTTAGCAAAATCATAGTCACGATCATCGTGAGCTGGAACTGCCATTACGGCACCAGTACCGTAACTTGCTAAAACGTAGTCAGAAATCCAAATTGGAACTTCTTTGCCGTTAACTGGGTTAATTGCGTAAGCACCAGTAAATACACCGGTCTTATCCTTGTTTAAATCAGTTCTTTCAAGGTCTGACTTAGATTCAATCTTCTTGATGTAAGCATTAACTTCGTCTCTATGACCGTCAGTGGTAATTTCTTGCACCAACTTGTTTTCTGGAGCAAGAACAGTGTATGAACAACCAAACAAGGTATCAGGACGGGTAGTAAAGATATCAAAAGTCTTGTCACTGTCTTTAATCTTGAAAGTTACTTGTGCACCAACTGAACGACCAATCCAGTTACGTTGCATTTCCTTAACTGGTTCTGGCCAATCCAAATCGTCAAGGTCTTCCAAAAGACGATCTGCATAAGCGGTCATTTTAAGCATCCATTGACGCATATTACGACGGTATACTGGGTAACCACCACGTTCAGTTTTACCATCAATAACTTCTTCGTTAGCTACAACAGTACCAAGGTCTGGTGACCAGTTAACTGGAACTTCAGCTTCATAAGCAAGGCCCTTCTTATACATTTGTTCAAAGACCCATTGAGTCCACTTGTAGTAGTTAGGATCACTAGTAGTAATTTCACGATCCCAGTCGTATGAAAAGCCTAACTTGTTAAGTTGACGCTTAAAGTTGGCAATATTGTTTTTAGTAACAACTGCTGGATCTTCACCAGTCTTTAAAGCATATTGTTCTGTTGGAAGACCAAATGCATCCCAACCCATTGGGTGAAGCACATTATAGCCTTGTGCACGCTTCATACGTGAGACAATATCGGTTGCAGTATATCCTTCTGGATGACCTACGTGAAGTCCCTTACCAGATGGGAATGGGAACATGTCCAATGCATAATAATTTTTCTTCTTGGGATCTGTACCTGTCTTGAAGGTATCATGCTTTGCCCAATAATCTTGCCATTTCTTTTCGACAACTTTGTGATTATACATATTTTTCCTCTCTAACAAAAAAGTCCTATGATTCTATCAATCATAGGACGAAATAATCGCGGTACCACCTAAGTTCCACATCAAAAATGTGACCCTTAATCGCTCCTTAACGCGGATGGCAACGATAGGTTTCAATACCAGGACAAGTTCACAATTCCATTCTAAGACTTCACAGCAACCAGTCTCTCTCTGAAAAAATATCCTTGTTACTACTTCCTGACCTTTATTTTCTTATAGATAATGATTATAATTTACCACAAATGCTAAAAATTACAAGGGGAGACTTTTTTTGATTAATACAAAAAATCCACCAAGAGATACTCTGGTTCCAGGGATAATCTTTGTGGTCATCTACGCAGCGTGGGCGATGCTTGTTTCATCTGGTTCACCGTTTATCCACAGTTTCGACAATGCAGTCATCAGCATTGTCTGCAATAATAATCCGACAAATGTCGCTTTTGCAAAAACCTTTACCAATTTAGGCAATACCAGCACGATTACGATAGAAACAATTATCTTATTTATTCTTTTAATTACGTTTAAACAATATGCTTATGCTTGGTTCACAGCAGGCGTCATGATCTGTGCCAACGGTTATAACTGGATTATCAAACACGCAGTTGAGCGCCAACGTCCAACCGTTCACCATTTAGTTTATGCCGATGGCTACAGTTTTCCATCAGGTCACTCAGTTGGTAGTGCCGCATTATTTGGAGTTTTAATTATCTTGACAATTTTATTAATTAAAAGCAAATTCTGGAAAACTCTATTAATTATCATTTGGGCGTTGTTCCCGATCTTGATCGGCTACACAAGAATATTCGTCCATGTGCATTATCCATCTGATGTCTTTGGAGGTTGGATTGAAGGAATTACCTTTGTTTTACTTGGTTATTCATTCTTATACCACTTTTACATTGAACCAAAAATGTTAGAAAAATCGCGAAAATAAACAAAAAGACTAGTGAATTTAATTTTCACTAGTTTTTTTGTTGGTTAGATTCACAATCTGCGTAATAATAAGTAATGTAACTATTTGAACAAATCAATTAAACGATAATAATTTTATTAGTTTAAGGAAACAATTTATGAAAAATTTTAAGCCTTGGAAAAAATATCCACTTATTGCTGATGAATTAGCTGAAGTCGATGCTTTGATTCAGCACACCATTCAAACTCCTCATCAGAGTTTACAGACTGCTTTATTAACAATGGCCGACAACGGTGGCAAATATCTGCGCCCCAGCCTTTTATTATTAGCAGCACATGTAGTCGGAAAAGTTAATCAACAAACTATTAATTTAGCTTCATCTATCGAAATTTTGCATATGGCAACTTTGATTCATGATGATATCATCGATGA
Organism: Lactobacillus sp. UMNPBX6; assembly: GCF_002553975.1. Lineage (NCBI taxonomy): Bacteria > Bacillati > Bacillota > Bacilli > Lactobacillales > Lactobacillaceae > Lactobacillus > Lactobacillus sp. UMNPBX6. The sequence goes on along the minus strand of NZ_PCZD01000055.1, from coordinate 5,087 downwards.
TTCTGATCTGCGTAGAGGCAATATCAGCATTCAAGCAGAGTTTGGCAAAGATGTCGCTGTGTACGCTGGTGATTTATTATTCACCAACTTTTTTGATTTAATGCTGGATACAACTGCAGAACACGAGTATCTGGTGCGCAACGCGCAAACTATGAGCCATATTTTAAATGGAGAACTCGGTCAAATGGCTGAACGCTTTAACTTAGAGCAGACCTTTACGGATTATCTAAACGATATCAAAGGTAAAACCGCCGCCCTCTTCCGTTTAGCAGCTGAAGAAGGTGCACATTTTGCGGGTGGGAATGCCGAAGAAAGTGAAGCTTTAGCCAATTTTGGAGAAAATCTAGGAATCGCATTTCAAATTGTAGATGATTTATTAGACTACACAGGCAGCGACAAACTCAATAAGCCTACTTTAGAAGATTTAGCTACCGGTGTTTATTCCTTGCCACTTTTGCTTGCACTTGATCAGCCCGAGTTAAGACAAAAGCTGTTGCCTATTTTAAATAAAAAACGCGAAATGTCCGTTTCAGATATGCAACTAATTCAAGAAATTCTCGTTAATAGTTCCGTTATTGAGAAAAGTAGGAAACTCGCTCAAGATTATGCCCAAAAAGCGGTTGACTGTTTAGCTATTTTTCCAAATAATAGTGCAACAACATTACTTAAGAAAATGCCGCAACAATTGTTGAAACGCAGCTTTTAAAACAAAAATCCAGACGCATTAAAGATGCATCTGGATTTTTTATTTGGTATTAATTTTTTGATCACGATATGTTCGGTTCAAAACGATGGAAACAATTATCACGATTAATGAAACAAAATATACGGCTTTTAATCCACCCAAAAGAACTTGACGCAACTGTGGAATCGTATTGGCTGCTAGCGTCTTGGCATTTTCCGCAGAAACGATTTTATTCATCATCCCTTGAGTCAATCCAGGGTGCTTAGCTAAACCATGAGCTACCGCCGTATTAAAGGCAATACCGTAGATTGAAATCATCATAGTTTGACCCAAATATTTCATCAAAGTATTAAATGAAGTTGCTACCCCAATGTCAGACTTAGATACTAGCACTTGAGAATGAACCTGAGATGCCGTTGTAATAACCCCAAATGCGGTACCGTTAAAGGCTGCGACAATACAGAATACCCAGAATGGTGTGTAAATTGGTACTAAAAGCAATACCAAATCTGTGATCACCAATACGCCTAACATATAATCATAAGTCCGCTTAATACCCCAGCGGCCAAGCATCCAGCCTAGAATAAACGAACCTACAATCCACATTAAAGAACTTGGTGTAACGGCAAAACCAGCAAGCGAGGCGTTAGTTCCGTTAATTCCCTGCATCCAAGTTGGAATATAGAATTCAAAGCCAATAACTACCCCACAGATAAGTAGAGTAATTAGATTGATTGCCAGGAACTCTCTATTTTTCAGCATTGATAACGGCATTATTGGGTCCTTAGCGCGCTTTTCTGCCTTAAAGAAGGCAATTACCGATACCACAATTAAAAGAGCTAAAATAGCCATTATTGCAATATTGGTATTTTCGCCAAGATCCTGTAAGAAGAACATCAAAGCTAGCAGTAAAATTACCAACCAAGTTGTACCTTGCAAGTCCAACTTTGATTTGGCATTGTGCTTTGGTTCTTTTAAATAGAAAATAACCAGCAAAAAGGCGATAATTCCGATCGGAACATTAATATAAAAGACCCAGTGCCAAGACAGATGTTGAACAATAAAACCACCTAATAGTGGTGCAATTACTGAGGCTACTCCCCAAAAGCCAGAATTGAGTCCTAACAGTTTTGCCCGTTTTTGCAAAGTATATAAATCCGCAATCAGCGTAATAGCCACCGGTTGAACTGCTCCTGAACCTAATCCTTGAATTGCTCTAAATACAATTAATTCAATCATATTCTGAGCTAAGCCACACAATGACGATCCAATGACAAAGAGTGCAATCCCAAATAAAAAAACTGGCTTTCGCCCAATGCTATCTGCCAGTTTTCCATATAAAGGAGTTGACACAGCCGTCATCAAAAGAAAGATTGATACAACCCAATTCATAATTTCCAATCCATTCAGATCAGAAACTATGGTTGGCATCGCAGTAGAAACAATCGTTCCTTCAACACCAGACATAAAAGTAGTCATAAAAATCGCAAGCGTGACTAGTGACACGTTTGTTTTTTTCATTTTTACTCCCTCTTTTTATTATTTATTGTTTTTGATGTAATCAAGTAAATCTTGAGTTTTATCGGTCTTTTCCCACGGTAAATCGACATCTGTTCTGCCGAAGTGACCATATGCGGCAGTTTGTTCATAAATAGGACGACGCAAATCAAGCATCTTGATGATACCTGCTGGACGAAGATCAAAGACATGACGAACTGCTTCAGTCAAAAGATCATCATCCACCTTACCGGTACCAGCTGTATCAATCATAATTGATACTGGGTGAGCCACACCGATTGCGTAGGCTAATTGTACTTCACAGCGATATGCAAGACCAGCTGCCACGATATTTTTAGCAATATAGCGAGCTGCATAACTAGCACTACGGTCAACCTTTGTTGGGTCTTTACCTGAGAAGGCACCACCACCATGACGAGCATAACCACCATAAGTATCAACGATGATCTTACGTCCAGTTAAACCAGAGTCACCCTTTGGTCCACCAATAACGAAGCGTCCAGATGGGTTAATCAAGAACTTGGTCTTTTCATCCAAGTAGCGAGCTGGAATAACTTCTTTAATTACTAAATCGATCATTGCTCGACGAATTTCGTCATTAGATACTTCTGCATCAGTTTGAGTAGAAATAACTACAGTATCAACACGAAGTGGATTCTTGTTCTCATCGTATTCAACTGTAACTTGTGCCTTAGCATCTGGACGAAGCCATTCTAGAGTATGATCCTTTCTCAATGAGGCAACACGTCTCATTAAGCGATGAGCAAGTGAGATTGGCAAAGGCATTAATTCTGGTGTTTCCTTAATAGCAAAACCAAACATCAAACCTTGGTCACCCGCACCAATTTGATCCAATTCGTCTTGATCAGACTCATTTTCTCTAGTTTCAAGTGAATGATCTACACCACCCGCAATATCAGGTGATTGCTCATCAATATCCACCATGACGGCACAGTTATTGCCATCAAAACCTAATTCAGGACGATCATAACCAATTCTCAAGATGGTCTTACGTACTACGTCTTGAATATCAACATAAGCACTAGTTGAAATTTCTCCGAAGACAAAAACCATACCTGTAGTTACAATCGTTTCACATGCTACATGTGAATTAGGATCTTTTTCCAACATTGCATCCAGAATAGCATCTGAAATTTGATCAGCAACCTTATCTGGGTGTCCTTCAGAAACTGATTCTGAAGTAAACAAACGTCTTTCCATAATAGTCCCCCTATATAGACATTAGCTATTCGGTTACAAGGCATCTTCACTGTTAATAGTGAATCCTTTCAGGACTTGAACCGATAAAATTATTTTGTTCGTTCTTTTTGCATAAAAAAAGAACTACCGTCTCCGCGGTAGTCCCGAACAATGGAGGATACAGGGCTCGAACCTGTGACCTCCTGCTTGTAAGGCAGATGCTCTCCCAGCTGAGCTAATCCTCCATAAGTGACCCGTACGGGATTTGAACCCATGTTACGGCCGTGAAAGGGCCGTGTCTTAACCACTTGACCAACGGGTCATATCTCTTAATCAAGAGTACTTTATTATAATAACTAAATCAATTTTAAAAGTCAAGAACTTTTTTAACTTTTTCATTTTTTAGTTATCTGAGTGACATCTCAATCACAACGCTTATTATATTACTAGACATCCTTAATTTATGCAAGGGTTATTTTGAAAAAATTTGAAATAATTTTTGATAATTGTTTTTCATCCATTGATAGTAGCTAACGCCATTAGGCATCGTCTCACGTACATCAAGTACTGGCACGTTTGAGTGCTTAGCTAAGCTTACCATATTATTAACGGTACTGCTTGATGCTTGGACATTATTAACGAAGAAAGCAATTTTTCTCTGTTTGATACCCATTTGCATTTCGTGTACAACCTTAGCGTTTGGATCAGTTTCATTTTCTACAGCCTCTTCAAAAGCTGGATTACCAATTTTAAAATGGCACCGCTCTAAGGCATAATCAAATACCGGCTCACTCACATAAACTGGCTTCGCCTTTCTTCCATTTATTTTGTCGGCCAATTTCTTTATCGTATCTATTTTATTCAAATAAATTTTGGCATTAGTTTTAAAATAAGATGTATGCTTAGGATCAATTTGACTAGCTTTTTTAACAAGGTAGGCCACGTATTTTTGTGGCATATTCAGGTTATACCAAATATGAGGATTGTCGCCCTGTTTTAGTCCCATAAGCTGCTCTCCTACTTTAGTAACATGAATATCATTTGCATTAGCCAAATTAGTCATCCAGCTGTCATATCCCAAACCATTTGCAATAACGATATTGGCATTGGCTACTTCTTTAGCGGAGCCAGTAGTAGGCTCAAAATCATGGGGATCGGTATCGCCATGATTGATAATTGCCTCGACTTTACCGTGCTTACCCACGATATTTTTGGCAATATTGGCATAAATATTAGTTGATGTGACAATGTCGACTTGATGTTTCTGAGTATTTTCCTCTTTTTTAGTTGAACAGGCTGATAGAAAGAATAATAAAAATACTACCAGTAGAGAAGAAAACAGAACTTTCTTTTTATTTTTCATTTTAATACCTTCTTGCTACTTATTATAAGGTAAGAAAAAAGAGATCATAACGAATATGATCTCTTTTCTTCATTTATCTACGGAGTGTGAGGGATTTGAACCCTCGATACAGGTATAAGCCCGTATACATGATTTCCAATCATGCTCCTTAAGCCACTCGGACAACACTCCATACAAGAGTACTCCGGCTGTCAGACTCGAACTGACGACATCTTGATTAACAGTCAAGCGCTCTACCAACTGAGCTAAGCCGGAATATTAAAAAAGAGCACGGCAGCTTCCTTTCCTCGCAGGCAGTTGCCCACCAACTACTTTCGGCGT
>NZ_PCZD01000054.1:0-11175 GCF_002553975.1 Lactobacillus sp. UMNPBX6 | reverse complement strand
GGCCGTGAACATCTTAGAAAAAGGATTAGGCAAGTGGCAGAATCCTAAAATAAAAGAAAAAAGCAGCCTAAGCTAGGCTGCAGTCCGCTAGCAACTCGCGGACTCAAAAGGCTTTGGTAATTAGACGACCTCTATCGCTAATAGTTGCGAGATTATTAGTGACAAGTCAAATCCGTATCTAAGCAAGTTGGTGTTCTGGTTAGCACAAGCTAGCGAGCCACTAAGCCCTAGACTTCAGTCTAGGGTAGTTGACTATGCGGTTTAGTATTTTTGACACGGGTATGAAATTGACTAGAGGTTTGAGCCTCCATAGCGATGTCGGGGCGAATGTAATATAAATCCTGACCATCATAGCTATTGATTAAAAAGACTAGAATGTCATGAACGTCGCAAACGCAGCGCCAGGCCTGCTTTCTATCAGGTTCGATTCTGCTATCGTGGATCGCTGCATTCCCCATCCGGCGGACTTCATCGAATAAATCCATAATGCTTAAAGGATAATCGAGTTCCCCGCGTAAATAATGCGTGTCATTGCGCAAATTGCGATATTCACCGTCTGGCACATGATAATAAGCATTCAGATTCTCTAGTTTGAAGATTTTCTTAGTAAGTGTTTCAAGCAAAAGGCGAGAGTTGCTGATGACGTCACGATAATCATCGATTGTGTATAACTTGTGAATCTTTTCAGCAGTAGAGTATTCCTCGTTAAATGTTGGACTATTTTTGACAAAATTGAAGTTAATTTCCATAATTTTTCCTCACAAAAATCTAAGTGTATAATTTTTTGCGGTAAGTTGAATAAATAATTAAAAAGCTCAAGTCCTTTGAATTTGGACTTGAGCTAAAACAAAAAGACCAGTAGTCTGATGTTAAGAACAAAAACACATTAGAAGCTGGTCTTTTATGGAATCTATTATAACTGATATCGTGAAAATTATTAAGTCTGAAAATAATGTTATTGCTCGTGAAAAGGCATTAATGTGCTATTTCTTTAATCTAATTAGAGAATTAATGAAACTAGCGCTAGAAGAAGTTGATGCTGGTTTAGTTGAGGAGACTAAAAAGCAAGGCTATCAGATTGAAAAGAAAAATAAGCGTTCAGTTGTAACTGTCTTTGGAGAGATTAGCTATTGGCGCAGGAGATATATTTGTCCAGGCAAAAAGGCTAAATACCCGCTGGATGAGCTGATGGGCTATGACAAGTATAAGCGTTATAGTGTTTTAGCAGTGAAGGATGTTTTACAGGTTAGTGCTGTGGCAACTTACCGTAACACTGCTTTGGCAGTTAATACCCTTTCTTGTTTTAACATTAGTCATAGTCAAGTTGGCAAACTGATAGTTCAAGCAGGCAAACTGATTAAAAACCAACAACAGTCGGAAGAAAGATACGATGGCATTACCCAAAGGAAAAAGGTGCCAGTACTTTATCTTGAAGGCGATGGTGTTGTGATTAAGGGCACCAAGAAACGGCTAGAGTTTCATCGCTATCAAGTCTGTGAGGATATTATTAATTTAAGCCAAAAGCGCAGGAAGAGAGTTCAGGCCAAAGAGTTTGTTTCTTTAAGTCGCTTGGATGCTTTGCAAGAAATTAAAACCTATTTAGCTAATACCTATGACTTAAGCGATACTTTAATCATCAGTAATGCCGATGGCGGTGCCGGTTATGCCAAGAAAGATTTTGATGAAATAGTTGGTTATTGCCGGCAGCACGAACACTTCTTGGATGTCTTTCACTTGAATAAAAAAATTAAGGACCGTCTAAGCTTTATGCCAGCTATGCAAGGCAAATTGATCAGCGCAGTTGAGTTTAAATATGACCGTCACTTAACTGATGTAATTTTAGACACGATTGAAAGCAATCTGATTGATGAACTGAATACGCCAGAAAATCATGAAAACCTAAAGCTTCTGCGCAGCTATCTTCATCGTCGCTGGGCGGATATAAAACCATTCAAAATGCGTCATTTGTCGGTAATTAAAGCAATTGGCTGCTGTGAAAGCAATCATCGCAAATATACCTATCGCGTCAAAGGGCAAGGAAAATACTGGTCAGAAGATGGTGCCGAAGGAATCTTGCGTGTACTGACTTGTATCAAAAACAATGAACTGGAATACTGGCTTAGCAGTGAGTTCGCTGGTGGACAGCTGGATATTGGTGATCAGGAAGAATTGAAAGGTGCAGTTCGTGCTAGTCTAAGAAAGATGCATGAAACCCATCTGGGCATTCATCATGGAATAATTGAGAGTTTAACGGCAGGTCATAGCTATTTGAATGATTTCGGTAGGGAAATAAATCAGATAAATATTTAAGAAATTAAGGTTAGACTAATGGTTCACAGCCTACCGCAAAAATATTGACACTTACCACAAAAATGAAGATAGTTGCTATTTTGGCTCAACCTGTTAATCTAAATTAAAAGTATTAATTTGGTGGGTTTTAAGTATGAAAAAACGTAAAACTATTTGGTTATTTGGAATTATTGTGATTTTAGTTGGCGGATTAATTACCGCTGGCAATTTTTATTATACAAGAGATCGGCAGATTAGCCGCATTGTTGCCAACTTAAAAGACCCTAAGACGGGGATGGCGCAATATGTGATTGCTTCAACTCCTGATATGAAGGTAACCGATTATAGTTTAAAGCCGTTGCAAAATTATTTTAAGAATCATGCAGCGGCTGCAAAAAAATTGGATTCTAACTTACGCCATGATCGTGACAATGGTGAGATTCAATTAGTTGAAGCTGGCCGCTATTTCTTATTTTTCAGTAAATATAAGTTGCGAGTACAGTGCTATCGTCCGCAGGTTCAAACCAACCATGCCAATTCGGCTTTGTTTGTTAACGGGGAAGATTACGGCAAAATGAATGGCGGCAATCAGAATTACTATCAAGATTTAGGGTTAGTTTTTCCAGGTCGTTACCATATTTTGGTTAAATCCAAGGTTAACAATAGAAAGTTAGATGCTGACTCGATTGTAAATATTTGGTCAAATAAGACGGTAGATATGAAAATTAAAACCGCCACTTTCCAAATTCGCAGCGTTCCTAATGGCGTAGTTTATATCAATGATCATAAAGCAGCCACTCTTAATAAAAAAGGCCACTATACATTTAAGGATTACCCGCTTGCCAAGAGAATGGAAATTTTTGTTAAAAGCAAGGTGGATGGTCAAACCATTAAATCTGAAAATGTGACAGATTTATCACAATCAATCAGTTCGGAATTTAGCGATAGCGAAGACGATGTAACTGATTATGATGGTGCAGCAGATTACCAAGGCAATGGTGAAAAAGACGTTTACCAAGATGCAGAAGGTGACTATATTGTTAACCCAATTTGGCCAGGTTTAATTAAAGTTGAAAATGCGGCGAGAATGCTGTATACCAGCTTTAAAAAGCCGATGGTAACCAATTTTGAAAATGGTAAAGAAAACGCCGATTATAAAAAGATTGAGCAACAAATCAAGAAGTGGAAGAAAGATAAGAAACTTAAGAAGTTCACCGTTAAGGTCAAAGTTTTATCTGTTTTGCCAGGTAAGCGCAATTATAGCAAGATTGATTATGAAGTAACTTTTGTTAAAAAGTACAAGGATAAGAGCAAAAAGACAGAAAAACTGTTATACCGGGATGCAGTTTTGCATCTAGTAAACGGTCATCAAGAGATTCAAACATTAGGAAAATGTAAATTAATCAAAACAAAAACTAGCAACTAAATGTTGATAGATCAAGGTTCTTCACGCGTTAAGACGTGAAGAACTATTTTTTTACGCAAAAATAGATTGACAAAAGGCTAATATCATATTAGTGTATTAATTGAATAATACAGTAAAACAAATTGGGGAGAAAGAGGTATAAAAATGAACGAAATTCTTGTGGTTGACAACGTCACCAAAACTTACGGTAAAAAAGGCGAAAAACAATACCAAGCTTTGAAGGGCATCAATTTTAAGGTGGCTGCAGGTGAATTCGTAGCAATCATGGGTGCTTCTGGCTCTGGTAAAACGACTTTGCTTAACATTCTTTCAACTTTAGATAAACCAACTACGGGTCAAGTTTTCATTAATAAGCATGATGTTAGCACTTTGAATACTAATCAGATGGCTGACTTCCGTAGCAAAGAAATAGGTTTTATTTTCCAAGACTTTAATTTGCTAGAAAATTTGTCTAATCGAGAAAATATTGCATTACCACTTAGCTTGCGTGGATTATCAGCACGCAGAATTAATCCACTTGTGGATAGAATTGCAGCAAAATTAGGAATTAAAGAAATTTTGAATAAGTACCCTGCAGAAATTTCAGGGGGACAAAAGCAGAGAGTAGCGGCTGCACGTGCCTTGGTTCACGAACCATCAATCTTACTGGCCGATGAACCAACCGGTGCGCTTGATTCTAAGAGTGCAAGAGAATTACTAAACACGATGGAAAACTTAAACAAGCATGACGGCGTAACAACTTTGATGGTTACCCACGATCCATTTTCAGCAAGTTTTGCTAATCACATTTTATTCATCAAAGACGGTAAAATCGGTGAACAAATGATTAAAGGTGAAAAATCTAGAACAGACTTCTACCATGAATTGATTGCTCACTTGGGTACTGAGGAATAGGAGGAAGGAAAAATGATTTGGAAATTATCTTTAACCGGGATTAAAAGCCGGCTCAAAGACTACACGGTCCTGTTTTCAGGATTGGTAGTTGCAAGTACAATCTTTTATATGTTCTTATCCTTGGCAATTAACCCGGGCTTCATGAGTAAAGATGTTAATGCACCAGGACAATACTTAAGCTTCATCTTTGGCTTCGGGATTGTCTTACTCGCAATTATTACTTTCATTTACTTGGTTTATGCGAATTCATTTTTGCTCAGCATGCGCCAGCACGACTATGGCATGTTCATGATGCTAGGGGCAAAAAGTTCTAAGCTTGGTTTGCTGATTTTCTGTGAAACCTTGTTAACAGGGATTTTGGCAGCTATTTTAGGAATTATTGTTGGCTTGGGTTTAACTGCTCTTGTGTCTAAATTATTGATTAGCAGTTTAGACTTACATATTACGCACTTTCAGATAATTTTGCCTAATGCAATTTTATGGACATTGATTTTCTTTGTAGTTGTATTCTTTTTAGCAGCGTTGAGAAATGTGCATAAACTTGTGCGTAGTAAAGTGATTGACTTGCTTCATGAGAGTCAAAAGCCAATTAAGATCAGCCGCAAGAACGGCTTGCGCGTGGTTGAAGCTATCTTAGGTCTTTTGCTTTTAGCAGCAGGCTATTACATTATGGGGATGCCCGATAATGCTATTTTCTTCATCATTCCAGCAGCATTAGTAACTATCGTGGCAGGCTCATACTTCACTTTTGATTCATTTTTCACTCTCATCATCAATCTTTTGCTCAAGAAAAAAGGCTTCGCTTACCGCGGCATTCGCGTCTTTACTCTTGGACAACTAAAATTCAGAATTCGTGATTACACACGTATTCTTTCCGTTATCTCACTACTTTTCGCTTTAGCTCTTGGTGCGATTACTGTTGGTCTTAACTTCAATTCATTGAAGAACCAAGCAGTAGTCAGCGACTACTATGATGCACAGATTGTGCAAAATACACCAGCTGTGCAAAAAAATGTGGACAAGTTAGATATTAAATCTAAGGCTACTTACCACTACGTTGAAACTAAGAAAGAACTATTCTTTAACAAGGCTGATTTCGACAAAAAGCCATTTAAATATATTAAATTTAGTCAACACGGTAATGATTTCCCAACTTATACACCAACTGTAGCCAAGACCAAAGATTTGGTTACTCCTGGTAATTCTGCTAATACCCGTTTGAGCATGATGCTACTTAATGGCACTAAAAAGATTGAACTAGTTTCTCCAGCTAAATTTAATACTATTCAAGGACAAAAGAAGTTTATAACTTTAATTAGAGTTAAGGATTTTGTTAAAGACTATCCAACTTTAACAAAGATTGAAAAGCTTCAAATGACTTCACCTATGATTAGTAGAGTGTTGAGCAACACTAAGCCATTTACTTATCAAGTAGTGCTTGGCTCTGTCAGCGGTTTCGAATTCATGGGTTTCTTCCTAGGAATCGCGTTCCTAACCATGCTCGCTTCAACTTTGATGTTCAAAGTTTTAAGCGGCGCCGCCAGCGACAAAGTACGTTACGAAATGCTCTACAAGATTGGGACTAGGGAAAAGATGCTTAGAAAATCAATTAGAAATGAAATTGGGGTGCTATTTGCTTTACCTGGAGCACTAGGTATCATCGATGTTCTCTTCGGTTTGAGATTGTTCAAGGCATTATTACCTAAGCCATACATGGGCATCTGGCTACCATTCTTAATTTTCATCGTACTTTACTTCATTTACTACATTGTGACTGTAAAATTATACGAGAATATAGTGCTGAAAAAGTAGAATCTTAGGCTTAAATCAGTACTCGTTAATAAGCTAGGTATACGAAAAAGCTGTCAAAATGACAGCTTTTTTAATATGCATATTTGAAAACTTACTTTCTACACCCGGTTAACTGTTGGCGATCATGTAACAATCATTGGTCCAGCAAACTATTTAACGAATGCCATTAAGACAATTGGTTATGAAAAAGTTACTGGAACCAAAACAGATGTTAGCTTCATGTCAATAGGTATCTTGCTTGGTGCTATCGTAATTACGATTCACAAGATCCCACTTACTCTTGGTGGCGGTAGTGGTGCATTGTTCGCTGGTCTGAACTTTGGCTGGCTGCAACAAAAGCACCCGATCCTGATATAGCGTTCATTAAAAAGAGAAGCCTAGATCAAGTTGATCTAAGCTTCTTTTTGTATATGCTCATAAATGCATTTTGTTCCAAATAGGGATCTTGATGTCACCTTTATCGCTCATGGTCATCACGGTAATTGAGGCATTCTTTGGACCGGGTACAAGAGGGATGTTATCGCCGTAACGGTACCACAAGCTTCTAATAGTAAAGCCATGGGTAACCAACAAGATGTTTTCAGCTCCATCAAGTTCACTGATCATCTTTAAACCATTTTCCATGCGAGACCAATATTCTTCAGCATCTTCTGCTTGGTGGTATGGGTCAGCTTCTTTGATCCAATCTTTAATGGTATCGATACTTTCATGTTTAAACATTTCTTGTCTAGTAGCGTAGCCGTGACTGCCACCGATCATGCGCCAAGCCATTTCAGAATCCATTCCTTCAAAATAGCCATAGAATTGTTCTCTGAAAAATGGACTGGCAATATGCTGCAATTCATCTTTGTTAACGTTGTATTTCATGATTGTTTCGCAGGTGTCGCTAGCTCTTTTTAAATCACTAGATAAGGCAATGTCAAAAGAAACGTCGTGCAATGCCTTGCCAGCTTCTTCGGCACCTTCAATTCCTGCAGTAGTTAGTGGGGTATCACACCAACCTTGCATCTTGTTATAACGATTGATATAAGTTTGACCATGACGGACAATATAGATTCTTTTCATAATTTTCTCCTCATCAAAAAACTCCTCTTTATTTTAGAAAAAAGAGAGGAGTAATTAAAGTTAATTGTTTTCGTGGTAGATTTTTCTCAATTTTTTGATATCTTGTGGCTGAATGGTGTAAATTGATCCTTTAGGATACATGACTGAAACGCTGTTGGTGTGATTTAAACCAATCGCATGTCCTAGTTCATGTTCAGCGGTGTTGATAATTCGATTATTGCTGTAACCGTACCACTCATTTTGCAAGTAATAGCGGTTGAGATGAACATCTGCCTTTAATAAATGTCCAGTTGCTGGATTATAAGTTGTAGCCGTTTCACCAGCAGCATTTGTGTCGCTATCATCCACAATGCTGATAACGATTTGTGCCTTCTTTTTATTACTAATTTGGTGAAAAGTGAAGGCTCCGGTTCGATTCCAAGCATTCATGGCATTGATTGCAGCTGAACGTAACTGTAAGTTATTTTTGACATCTACGTAAACATTTGCTTTCGGTTTTGACCATGTCCGGTTTTCAAAGGTATCATCATCTTTTGCTTTATCAGTTCTGGTAGAAGTGTCTTTATCGCCTAATTTAGGCGGGGTAGTAGTTCCATTTTTTAATAATTGCTGAATGCGATAATTTAATGTAGTCAGAGAATCTTGCGTTGCCATGCGCATGTTAGAATCATTTTTATAAGACCAAACGGCAAAGGCGAGTACTGCAAGCAAGAAAATATTTCTGATGATTCTAAAAAACGTTCTCATAATTTTCAACTCCAATGTTGAAATTATAATCTTCAAATCTTAAGTTTTCATCTATTTTTACTTGTATTTTGCCTATGAGCGTGCAGACTACTATAAAAGCGCTACTCATGATAAAAAAGCGCTACTCATGATAAAATAGAATGCGAGTTTTTAAAGAAAAGGTGATTAAATGACCACAGCAAAAAATGAAAATAGTGAAGAAGCACTTGAACAAAAACACCTTGATAATATTATGAAACAAATCAAGGAACGTGAAAAATCTTTAAAAAAGTCAATTAAATCCGCTGAAGGCGAAGCTAGAAATCTTAATTCACACTTCTTTGATGATGTTAAGTTGGATTATGATGGTTACTCGACTTCAATGGAAACCGCCTTGTCGATTCATCAACAGCAGCAATTATTAAGTGAACGCGAACATGCTTGGCAGCATTCAGCTAAGCAATTGGATACCGTTGAAAGGCTGGAAAAACGGCCATATTTTGCTCGAGTTGATTTTAAAGAGCAAGGGGAAAAGAAGCCTGAAACTATTTATATTGGTTTGGGATCTTTTGCAGATAAAAACGATCACTTTTTGATTTATGACTGGCGTGCGCCTATTTCTTCAATTTATTACGATGGTAAGTTAGGTGAAGTATCTTATAATTCGCCAGAAGGCAAAATTACCGTTGATATGACTAAGAAACGCCAATTCATGATTGAAGATGGCAAGATTGTCAACATGTTTGACACCAATGAGTCAATCGGTGACCAAATGCTTTTAGAGGTTTTATCTGAAAAATCATCAACTCAGATGAAATCAATCGTAACTACGATTCAACAAGAACAAAATAAGATTATTAGAAATACTAGTGCTGACTTACTTTTCGTTCAAGGTGCTGCAGGTTCTGGTAAAACTAGTGCAATTTTGCAAAGAATTGCATTCCTGCTTTATCGTTACCGTGGTAATTTGACTTCTAGTGATGTTATCATGTTCAGTCCTAACCAATTGTTTAATGACTATATTAAGAATGTTTTGCCTGAAATGGGTGAACAAAATATGGTACAGATGACTTACTGGCAATTTGTTGCCCGCCGGCTTCCAGGGATGAATGTGGAAAACCTGTTTAAACAATTTGAAGATCAAAATGCGGATACTAATATTAGTAAATTTAAGGATTCGGTTAACTTCTTTAATTTGGTAACACGTTATGCAAAGCATTTAAATAAACGCGGTGTAGTCTTTAAGAATATTTATTTTCGTGACAAGAAGAAGCCTTACTTTGATAAGGAAAAGATCAAGGAAATCTATTACTCATATAACGAGAATTACAATTTGGCTAACCGCATTGATGCAACGCGTGAAGAATTGATTAAGATGCTTAATCGCAAGATCGCGCCAGAAGCTAGAAAAGCTTGGGTTGCTCGCACCATTGAAGGGATGAGTCAATCTGAGTTAAATGAATTGTACGATCGACCTGATCAAGAATTTGAATCAGAAGCTAAGGAAGAGGCATTCTTAGGCAGAAAGATTGTGCTTAAGGCATTGAAGGGCGTGCACAAGCGTATTTTGCACAATCACTTTATCAATATGCGTGCGCAATACTTAAGCTTCTTGCGTGCTGTGCCTAAGATGGTTGATTTAGCTAAGTGGAATATCGATGAAGAAGCCTGGATGCATCATATTGATGAAGTTAAGGAAAATTTCAAGAAGCATGATATTGCAATCACTGATGTTTCTGCTTATCTTTACTTGTATGATTTAATTACTGGTCGTAGAACTAATTATGAAATGCGGTATGCTTTCATCGACGAAATTCAAGATTATACGCCATTCCAATTGGCCTACCTTAAATATAATTTCCCACGTGCCAAATTCACGATGCTCGGTGATTTGAATCAGGCTATTTTTACTAAGGATGAAAGCCGCAGTTTGCTCAAGCAGATTTCAGGTTTATTTGATCCAGAAAAAATCGATGTGGTCCAACTTACTAAGTCATATCGTTCAACTAAGCAACTGACTAACTTTACCAAGCAGATTTTGCGTCAAGGTGAAAAGATCGAAGCCTTTAACCGTCAAGGCCCAAAGCCTGTGATTTGGGGTAGAGATAGCGATGAACAGGCAATTGATGTTTTAGTCGATGTTTTACGTGATAATGAAAAGCGCAAGATGACTACTGCTATCATTACGAAGGATTTGGCTGGTGCTAAATTTGTCCATGAAAAGTTGAGCGAAAAAGGTGAAAAATCCACTTTGATTGCGACGGCTAACCAGCGTTTAGTTGATGGCACCTTGGTTATTCCATCATATTTGGCTAAAGGACTAGAGTTTGATGCTGTAGTTATGTGGGGCGCAAATAAAAAGAATTATCATCAATTAGATGAAACGCAACTTGTTTACACGATTACATCTCGTGCTATGTACAAGTTAGACGTGATTTACACTGGTGAAAAGAGTCCGCTTTTAGATGTGGATCCAGTTACTTATGAAGAAAAGTAATTAATAGATAATTGACAAATACTAATTAATCTTATAAGATTTATAGCAATATTAAAAACAACTTAGAACAGAAGCAGTAAGGCTAGCTGCTGTAATAGAGAGTTTCTGATGGTGGAAATGAAACACGAGCTAATCCGAAGTCACATCTGTGAGTTGATTTTCTGAATTGAGTAGGAAGACCCGGGATAGCCCGTTATAGCTAAAGGTTGATTATTAACTTATTGAGGCAGGTTATGTGAATAGCCTGTGAATATGAGGTGGAATCGCGATTTCATTCGCCCTCGTAGCCAATTGGCTATGGGGGGTTTTTTTTAAGATAATCAACCTAGTGAGGCATTTTGCGTGAGCAGATGCGAAGATGAGGTGGAAACACGATCAGTTCGTGTCTGGGAAAAAACTAACTTTCAGATACCAAAAGACGATCAATCCAACTCTTAATTTGAGTTGCTTGACCGTCTTTTTCTTG
>NZ_PCZD01000053.1:0-11571 GCF_002553975.1 Lactobacillus sp. UMNPBX6 | reverse complement strand
TAGAGCACCTGGTTTGGGACCAGGGGGTCGCAGGTTCGAATCCTGTTTTCCCGATTGTATCTAAATGGTATTAGTTACATTTTTGGCGGTGTAGCTCAGCTGGCTAGAGCGTCCGGTTCATACCCGGGAGGTCGAGGGTTCGATCCCCCCCGCCGCTATATTGTAAACTTGGACCTTTAGCTCAGTTGGTTAGAGCAGACGGCTCATAACCGTCCTGTCGTAGGTTCGAGTCCTACAAGGTCCATTACATATGTATATTAATATCGCGGGATGGAGCAGTCTGGTAGCTCGTCGGGCTCATAACCCGAAGGTCGTTGGTTCAAATCCAGCTCCCGCAATTTGGTCCATTGGAGCAGTGGTTTATCTCGCCTCCCTGTCACGGAGGAGATCGTGGGTTCAAATCCCACATGGACCGTAAGATGGCTCGGTAGCTCAGTTGGTAGAGCAAAGGATTGAAGCTCCTTGTGTCGGCGGTTCGATTCCGTCCCGCGCCATTCATTTTTTATATTAGGTGCGGGTATAGTTTAGTGGTAAAACGAAAGCCTTCCAAGCTTTAGTCGCGAGTCCGATTCTCGTTACCCGCTTTATATGGGCCTATAGCTCAGCTGGTTTAGAGCGCACGCCTGATAAGCGTGAGGTCGATGGTTCAAGTCCATTTAGGCCCATTGGAGACTTACTCAAGTGGCTGAAGAGGCGCCCCTGCTAAGGGTGTAGATCGGGTTATTCCGGTGCGAGGGTTCGAATCTCTCAGTCTCCGTAATTAAAAAGTCTTAACGTAAGATTTTGAATCTGCGTTAGGACTTTTTTGTTTTTCATTATGTTCTGATAAAACAGCTTTAATTGCTTCTCATGTTGATGAAAGAAAGAGAAAAAGTATCTTTTGATTGGAGGACTATAAAACAGTCTTATATTTAGTAAAAAATCTGAAGAGCGTAAGCAAGACATATTTAATGCTTCCAAGCTATATTTAAAGCAATAAAAATTGAATATCAAATCGTCTGACAGGTTACAAATAATATTTCAATGCTTCAATAATATCGTAAAAATTCAAAATTAAGGGCTGAAACCTGTAAGTAAAAATATATGAGGTCTTATATGTGTCTAATACTTCCAAAATCTGCGAATTTATAAAACTCAGAAAATAAATATTCTCAGAATTAAAAATTTGCGATATCAGAAGAGAAACTAAATAAAAAGGACTTAGTATCCAAATAACCGTAAATTAGCCTTATATCAGACAATATTGCAGGATAGAGGCTTATTTTGGCTAATAACAAGCTATAAAAATAGGCGATAGGCGATATAAAAAAGCAAAATAAAAAAATTGAAAAAAAGCCTTGCAATTTAGATTAATATCTATTAATATTAAATACGTTGTGATTGAGGGATCACATCGATGACTTAAAAGTTTTAAAAGATAAAAAAAGTTCTTGACTTTTAAAACTTGTTTAGTTATTATAATAAAGTGCTCTTCGTTAAGAGACATGACCCGTTGGTCAAGTGGTTAAGACACGGCCCTTTCACGGCCGTAACATGGGTTCAAATCCCGTACGGGTCATTTACCATTTTAATATATTTTGGTACTTACAGCTAATGGAGGATTACCCAAGTGGCTTAAGGGGACGGTTTTGAAAACCGTTAGGCGGTTCTGCCGCGCGTGGGTTCAAATCCCACATCCTCCTTATAATATCGCGGGATGGAGCAGTCTGGTAGCTCGTCGGGCTCATAACCCGAAGGTCGTTGGTTCAAATCCAGCTCCCGCAATTTGGTCCATTGGAGCAGTGGTTTATCTCGCCTCCCTGTCACGGAGGAGATCGTGGGTTCAAATCCCACATGGACCGTAAGATGGCTCGGTAGCTCAGTTGGTAGAGCAAAGGATTGAAGCTCCTTGTGTCGGCGGTTCGATTCCGTCCCGCGCCATCAAGCTGGAGGAGTAGCGAAGTGGCTAAACGCGGCGGTCTGTAAAACCGCTCTCTCTGAGTTCGGCGGTTCGAATCCACCCTCCTCCATAATAGGGATATCGTATAATGGTAGTACATCGGTCTCCAAAACCGCTGATGTGGGTTCAATTCCTACTATCCCTGTTTACCTTCATGGCGGAATTGGTGAAGGGGTTAACACACCGGTTTGTGGATCCGGCATGCATGGGTTCGAATCCCATATTCCGCCCTAGTATTGGGATATAGCCAAGTGGTAAGGCATTAGACTTTGACTCTAACATGCGCTGGTTCGAATCCAGCTATCCCAATTCTAAATAATTTAATAACTTATGGCGGTGTAGCCAAGTGGTAAGGCAGAGGTCTGCAAAACCTTAATCGTCGGTCCGAATCCGACCTCCGCCTTATCAACAAGATAAGTTGATAATTTAATTTAATATTATGGCGGTGTGGCGGAATTGGCAGACGCGTCAGACTCAAAATCTGGTGTCCATTACGGACGTATCGGTTCGACCCCGATCACCGCTATTATTTTAAAGTGATTCATTTTTGAATCACTTTTTTTGTTTATTGAGATATATTTGTAATTTTTCATTATAAATTGCAGTTAGTTTAAGTAATCTTTATAATGCTAAATATGGAGGTATTTAAATGAATATTGGTCTTTATACCGATACATATTTTCCCCAGATAAGTGGCGTGGCTACTTCTATTAAGACGTTAAAAGATGCGCTGGAAAGACAGGGGCATAATGTATTTATTTTTACGACAACGGATCCTAATGTAAAAAAAGGCACAGTTGAACCTAATGTCTTTCGTTTTAGCAGTATTCCTTTTGTTTCGTTTACTGATCGTAGAATTGCATTTAGAGGACTTTTCGAAGCTACTAAGGTGGCTAAGGAAGTCAATTTAGATATAGTTCATACTCAAACTGAGTTTGCATTGGGTACTATTGGAAAATACGTAGCTCATCAGCTAGATATTCCAGCTATTCACACTTACCATACGATGTATGAAGATTACTTGCATTATATTTTGAATGGACATTTATTGCGGCCATATCACGTGAAGCAATTTGTAAAAAGCTATTTAAAAAATATGGATGGCTGTATTGCTCCTAGTGGCCGAGTAGAAGAATTATTAAGACGTTACGGTGTCCAAATTCCGATTCGGGTGATTCCTACCGGTGTAGATATTCAGAGCATGAATAGTGATGCAAATCGTGATGTACGAAAAGATCTTGGTATCGATGCAGATGCACCAGTTATATTGACGTTAAGTAGAATTGCTGCTGAGAAAAAAATAAATCATATTTTGAATGTATTACCAGCAATTATAGAAGAAATGCCTAATGTTAAATTTGTGATCGCTGGTGATGGTCCAGATGTTAAAGTGCTCCAAGAGCAAATTGAGCGTTTAACTTTAGAAGATTACGTAATCTTTGCAGGAAATGTTGACCATGGAGATGTAGGAAATTACTACCGCATGGCAGATATTTTTGTCTCTGCTAGTGATACTGAAACTCAAGGATTAACATATGTTGAAGCTTTAGCAGCCGGCACACCTTGTGTTGTTTATGATACTGATTATACGGAAAATATCTTTGACAAAGATATTTTTGGACGAAGATTTAATACGCAACAAGAGATGCAAGAAGAAATTATTTCTTTGCTTAAGCAAAAACGGGCAAAAATCCCACAAGAAATATTGCAAAATAAGTTGCAGAGTATTTCATCGGATCAATTTGCTACAAATGTGCATGATTTTTATCAGTATGTAATTGATCATTATCAGCCCAAGCATGAAGAAGATTAAAAAAGAGGATATAGATGATTAGAATTAATATGTTCTCACAAGCTGATTCCGTTAAAGGTCAAGGGGTCGGCTCAGCATATAACGAATTAATTAAATTATTGAGAACGCATTTAGTAGATGAATTTTATGTAACAATAAATAAATATGGCAATAGTGATTTAACACATTACCATACGATTAATCCAACTTATTATGCTAATAGTTTTTCACCAGCACGTGGTAGAAAAATTGGCTATGTTCATTTTTTGCCAGATACTTTAGAGGGCTCAATCAAATTACCAGGCGTTGCAAAAAAAGTATTTTATCAATATGTAATTGATTTTTATAACCGCATGGATCAAATTGTAGTAGTTAATCCAATTTTTATTGATAAATTGGTCAATTATGGTATTGAACGCGATAAAGTTAAGTACATTCCTAATTTTGTTTCTAAAACTGAATTTTATGAGGAATCACTTGCAAGCAAAAATGCATTTCGTCATGAATTGGGGTTACCGCTAGATAAATTTGTAGTTTTTGGCGATGGCCAAGTTCAGGAAAGAAAGGGAATAGATGATTTTGTCAAAATGGCAAAAGCTAATCCAGATGTTCAATTTATTTGGGCAGGTGGCTTTTCTTTTGGCAAGATTACGGATGGCTACAGTCACTATAAAGACATGGTAGATAATCCGCCTAAAAATTTAACTTTTGCTGGTATTGTCGATCGCAAAAAACTGGTTAAATATTTGAACATTGCTGATTTATTCGTGTTGCCATCATATGATGAATTGTTCCCAATGTCTGTTTTGGAGGCATTTAGCTGTGGCACGCCAGTACTTCTGCGTGATTTAGATTTATATAAGGCTATTATTGATGGTTATTATATGAGTGGCCAAGATTTCGGCGAAATGAATCAAGCTTTACAAAAGGCCAAAAGCGATCCACATCTGTTGAAGAAATATAGTGATTTGTCTATTAAAGCAAGTCAAGAATATTCAGAAGACCGATTAGCCCATATTTGGAATGATTTTTATCATGAGCAATACAAATTGGGCAAGGAATTGGGACAAATTCATTAATGAATAAAAAGCATTTATGGGGCATCTTGATTGTATTGGCAATCAGTGCCTTTGTCTTATATATGGATCTGAAGTCAACACCATTATCAGAAATATTAAAGGCGGCTCATGGTCTTAATATTGTAGCTTTAATAATGGTATTTGGCTTAATGCTTCTGTCATATGTTTGTGAAGCGGGGATCTTAGCCACATTAGCTCATCGTAAAGAAGAGCCTAAAAGATCTGCATGGTCATTTTTGCGAATTCCAATTATTCAGGCTTTATTTAATGCGATTACACCAATGTCAACTGGTGGTCAGCCATCACAATTGGCAGCGATGATTCAAATGGGGATGGAAGGTGGTAGATCAACTTCCATTCTATTAATGAAATTCATTATTTATCAGATCGTAGTTTTATTCGCCTATGTCTTTACGATTATCTTTGGCTTTCATATGGTAATGACTAAATTTGCGGGGCTAGCTATATTTATTGCAATCGGCTTTTTGATCCACGTTAGTTCCATCATTTTCTTATTAGCAATCATGTTTGCCTATCATTTTACAAAGAATGCAACTAACGCTTTAATGAATTTGCTGGCAAAGTTCATTAAAAAAGAGCGTGTTGAAAAATGGCGTGCTGCTACTTTAGAAAAGATTGATACTTTTTATGCAGAAAGTCAGAAATTGAAGAAAGAAAAAAAGAAGCTGATTGTAGCTTCGACTTTGACTGTTTTACAGCTATTATTCTTTTATTCAATTCCATTTATGGTACTGACAGCTTTAAATGTGCCATGTTTATGGGCTAATGTCACGCAGATGAATATTATGATTATTATGTTCATGGCGATTATCCCTATTCCAGGTGCATCTGGTGGTGCGGAATACAGTTTTCAGACTTTATTCTCCACGTTTGTTTCTTCTCATGGTGCTTTGATTTTAGCAATGTTTATTTGGCGCTTTTCAACTTACTTTTTCGGAATGATTTTAGGTATCTTTGGTTGGATTTTTAAACCTAAAAAGATAAAAAGTTCAGAAAGTAATTAATTTTTCTTAAAAGAAATGCGTCTTGTTTAAATCAGTAGTAAGATAAAATATCGTAATGAGAGGAGAAAGCAATGGAACGTACCAAGTCTTTTTTTAAATGGTTAACGCAAACTAAACTTGGCTTTTTTACGATTGTTTTAGTACTGTTTTGGTTAAAAACATATTTTATATATTTAACGAAGTTTAATTTGGGTGTGGTTGGTCCAATGCAGCAATTTCTGCTTTTGATCAACCCGATACCATCAGGGATGCTCTTGTTAGGTATTGGCTTATTCTTTAAAGGGCGAAAGTCATATTGGATTATCCTAGTAATAGATTTTTTACTAACGCTGTGGCTTTTTGCAAATATACTTTATTATCGTGAATTTTCGAATTTCTTGTCATTTTCGATAATAAAAACTTCAGGTTCGACTTCAGATAATTTAGGAAAAAGTATTGCAGGAATTACTTTAGCTAGTGATTTTCTGGCCTTTATCGATATTGCCGCAATTATTGTTTTATTAATCACTAAAGTCATCAAAATGGACGTACGTCCTTTAAAGCTTAAAGTCAGTTTATTAGTAGAATTGCTGGCAGTTAGTTTAATGGGCCTTAATTTATTGATGGCGCAAAAAGATCGTTCTGGTCTTTTAACTAGAACTTTTGACAATAATTATATTGTTAAATATCTAGGCATTAATGAATATGCCATTTATGATGGTTATAAGATGGCGCAGACGAATGCGCAGATGGCTAAAGCTAACGTATCTGATCTACGCTCAGTTAGACAATACTTAAAAGCAAACTATGTCAAACCTAATCCTGCTTATAACGGTGTAGCCAAGGGTAAAAATGTCTTGGTTATTCACTTAGAGAGTTTCCAACAGTTTTTAATTGGCTATAAATGGAAGGGCAAGGAAGTAACCCCTAACTTAAATAAGATTTATCATCAAAAAGATACGATTAGTTTTGATAATTTCTTTAATCAGGTTGGTCAGGGAAAGACCTCTGATGCTGAAATGATGTTGGAAAACTCATTGTTTGGGTTGCAATCAGGTTCAGCCATGTCGACTTATGGCACTTCTAATACTTTTGAAAGTGCACCAGCTATATTGCATCAACAAGCTGGTTATACGACTGCCGTAATGCATGGTGGTGCAGGCTCATTTTGGAATAGAGATAATGCGTATAAATCATTCGGCTATCAATATTTCATGCCACTTTCATACTTTAAGAATAAGCCAGGCTATTATGTCGGTTATGGTCTGAAGGATAAGATCTTCTTCGATCAATCAATTAAGTATATTGAACGTTTACCGCAACCATTTTATTTAAAAATGATTACAGTTACTAACCACTATCCATATAATTTGGATAAGAAAAATCAGTCAATTGATAAGACTAATACAGGGGATGAAACTGTAGATGGTTATGTGCAAACCGCGCATTATCTTGATCAGGCTATCGGTGAATTAATGCGTTGGATGAAGAAGACTGGTCTTGATAAAAAGACGTTGATTGTCTTTTATGGTGACCACTATGGTATTTCAGGTAATCACCATAAAGCCAGTGCTGAATTGCTTAAGAAAGATTCTTTCAATGATTTTGATAATCTGCAATTCCAGCGTGTCCCATTGATGTTCCACATGAAGGGATTAAAAGGTGGCATTAATCACACTTATGGTGGTGAAATTGATGTTTTGCCAACTTTATTAAATCTATTAGGCATCAAGGACAAAGATACTATTCAGTTTGGCTATGATTTGCTTAGCAAAAATGCACCACAAATTGTTGCTCAACGAAATGGCGATTTTATTACTCCTGAATATTCTAAAGTAGGCAGTGATTATTATGATACGAAGACTGGGGAAAGAATTAAGCCTGATAAGAAATTGAAAGCAAAGCTTACTGCAATTTCTAACAAGGTGACAACACAGCTTTCTTTGTCTGATCGTGTAATTGATGGTAATTTGCTCCGCTTTTATCGTCCAAAGTGGTTTACTACGGTTAAGCCAAAGGATTATGATTATAACAAAGCAACTTCATTGAAGCGGTTGTTCGATGATCCAAGCAAGACATCACTCTGGTATCAAAATCATCAAAAATCGACACAAAAAGATTTTAAGACTGATGCGCCAGAACTTAAAAAATAACTGCAAAAATAAGTAATTTGTGATAAAATTTATTAGTAAGTGTATGTGTGTATTGGAGGCAGCGCATTGTATAATTTAATTATGACGCTACTAATCATTGTTTCAATCTTAATCGTTATTGCAACAATGATGCAGCCACAAAAACAACAAGATGCATTGAACGCCTTATCTGGCGGTGCCGTTTTTAGTGGTCAAACCAAAAAACGTGGTTTTGAGGCATTTATGGAAAAAGTAACCGCAGTTTTATTGGTTCTCTTTTTCGTCTTTGCTATTATTCTAGCTTATATGTCTACAAAATAAATTTTGTACCTCCCGATCAAAAGTGATGGGGAGGCTTTTTTTATATTTCAAAAGATCGGAGATTAATTACATGGCACAAAACGAAAAAATTTTGGCCGGTGTTTTAGAAATTTTTCGCCATAATCCACAAAAACAATTTCGCGTAGATCAAATTGAACGAGAAGCGCGTCGTGAAAGATTGGGTAATTTTACTGAATTAATTAAAGCTCTTTCTTTCTTAGAACATGCAAATAAAATTATTACTGATGGTAAGGGACAATATCAATTAGCCCAAGCAGATACAATCGTCGAAGGTATTTTTAAAGCCAATGACAAGGGTTTTGGTTTTGTAAAGTTAGACGATGAAAATGTTGATGACGTTTTTATTGCAGCTGATTACACAAAGTATGCCGTTGATGGTGACCGAGTAAAGGTAAAGATTGTTGCTGATGGTAATCCTTGGAATGGCAAAGGACCAGAAGGTCGAATCGAAGAGATCCTAGAACGTGGCCTTGAAAGCTTAGTCGGTGAATTCCATCCACTAACTGATGAACAAAGAAAGATCAGTCCTTTTATTGGATATGCTTTAAGCAATAATAAAAAGTTGCACAAATATCGTGTATATTTATCCGAAAATGGTCTGATCCCACAGATGGGCGACATGGTAAAGGTATCTATCAAGGACTATCCTGAAGAAGATTATCCTGAATCTATGACTGGTGCAGTTACTAAGATTATTGGTAACAAGAGTGATCCAGGTGTAGATATCATGTCAATTGTTTCTGCTCATGACGTTCGTACTGATTGGCCAGAAGATGCAATGGCACAAGCTAATGCAATTCCTGATCATGTTACTGAAGAAGAGAAAAAAGGTCGAGTAGATATTACAGATCAGCCTGCAGTAACCATTGATGGGGATGATTCTAAAGACTTTGACGACGCCGTTGTTTTATGGAAATTGCCTAACGGAAATTATCATTTAGGTGTCCATATTGCCGATGTATCACACTATGTCAAAGAAAATACACCTTTAAATGAAGAAGCATTTGCTCGTGGTAACAGTACATACTTGGTAGACCGAGTTATTCCAATGTTGCCATTTAGACTTTCAAATGGTATTTGTTCATTAAATGAGGGTGTAGATCGTCTTGTTTTGTCCTGTGACATGGAAATTACACCAGAGGGTAAGAGAGTAGGCTACAAGATTTATCCTTCTGTTATGCGTTCACATGGTCGTATGACTTACAATAAGGTTAATAAGACCTTAAAGGGTGAAATGGATGGCTTAGAGGACAAGTATGTAAAATTACGTCCAATGCTCGAAAAAATGGCTGATTTGCATGCTATTTTATACAAACAACGTCATAGACGTGGTGCCATTGACTTTGAAGAACCAGAAGCAAAAATTATTGTTGATGATCAAGGCAAGCCAACTGACATCGTATTGCATGAACGTGGTACTGCCGAAAAAATGATTGAGTCATTTATGTTGATGGCTAATGAAACTGTTGCTGAAGATTTTTTTAGAAAGCATGTTCCATTTTTATACCGTGTTCACGAAACACCAGATGCTGAAAGAATTAAGAGTTTCTTCGAATTTTGTAGTGCATTTGGCTTAAATATTCACGCTGATCCAGAGAATATCAAGCCACTTGATTTGCAAAAGGTTGTATCTAAGACTATGGGTACACCAGAAGAAGCTGTAGTGCAAATGATGATGCTACGTAGTTTAAAGCAAGCACATTATTCTGAAGATGCATTGGGTCACTTTGGTTTAGCAGCAAAATACTACACTCACTTTACTTCACCAATTAGACGTTACTCTGACTTGATGGTGCACAGAATGATTCACGCATATCAAGAAAATGGAACTACCGAAGACATGCAGAAGCATTTTGCTAGTTACTTGCCAGATGTTGCTGAACAAACTTCTACTCAAGAACGTCGTTCAATCGATACTGAACGTGAAGTAAATGACTTGAAGATGACTGAATATATGGCAGATCAAGTGGGTCAACACTTTGATGCCGTAGTTTCATCAGTTACTAGTTTTGGTATGTTCATTCAATTGCCTAATACTGTTGAAGGCTTAGTACACATTTCTAATTTAACGGATGATTTCTATAGCTTTAATGAAAAGTCATTGACGTTAACTGGACGTGGTACGCATAAGCAATATAAGATAGGGATGCCTATTAAGGTTACCTTGATTAATGCTAACGTTGAGCAGCATCAATTAGACTTTGAAGTTTATGACCCTAACGCTCCTAAGAAGAAGCATAACGATCGAGGGATGAACGATCGTCGTCGTGGTAACCGCGGATTCCATAATAATCACGGGCACCGTGGTGGCAGCAATTATAATAGTCGTGGTAATCACCGCAGCCGTAATCAAGGAAATAGAAGAAATCAGAGAAACTTTAAACATTAGGAGAGATTCTTAATGAAAAAAGAAAAAGATGATAATCTAATTGCACAAAATAAAAAAGCACGGCATGACTATTTTATTAAAGAAACTGTCGAAGCAGGAATTGCATTAACAGGGACTGAGATAAAGTCTATTCGTGCACGCAGAATAAACTTGCGTGATGGATATGTTCAAATTTATGGTGGTTCTGCTTATTTAGAGAATGTTCATATTAGTGAATATAAGCAGGGCAATCGTTATAATCATGATCCTTTAAGAAGTAGACGCCTTCTTTTGCATAAAAAAGAAATTGCACGGTTAGCTAAGGCACAATCTGAACGTGGAATCGCCATTATTCCGTTAAAGGTGTATTTAAAGCACGGTTTTGCCAAAGTTCTAATAGGTGTAGGACAAGGTAAAAAGGAATATGACAAGCGTCAAACAATTAAGGAAAGAGATCAAAAGCGTGAAATTCGCCGAAAGTATGGCATCTGATAGCATCGCAATCGCAGGATTGCGGTGCTATTTTTGTATTTTTGAAAAAATTTTAAATAAAAATATGAGAGCTAAAGTTCGTTAATTGAAGGTAGAGTGCTATTTTATATAGCAAATAAGATTAGTTAACGCTAAATAAGCAAATAAAAATAAGTGATAATGTTACAACGTTGCCTAGCGTTTCTATTAGAACTCGAACAAAAGAGGGATTTGCCAAAAAAGAGAAAGTAGGGTAAATTAATAAAGTCGTCTTGAGAGATGACGAAGAGCTCGAGAGCTTTAAAAAAGTTTTTGAAAAAAAGACTTGCAAAGTTAAAGCAAAACGAGTAATATATTTAAATGTCGTCAGGCGAGAGCCAAGGCGGCAGAAAACAAATCAAAAAAGTTCTTGACAAAGGATTTGAGATTTGATAAAATATAAAA
>NZ_PCZD01000052.1:0-11646 GCF_002553975.1 Lactobacillus sp. UMNPBX6 | reverse complement strand
TATAAGTATCGCGGATATTCTTAGGCTTAGCCAATAGTTCGCTATTGGCGACTACTTCTTCTGCTAGCTTAGTCTCATAATTATTAAGAATAGAAAAGGCAAAGGGCATTGCTTGATATTGTCTAACAGCTAAGTAGTGCTTAGCATGATAATTGCTTCGATTGCGTCCTACATAAGAGTTGTAGACAAAGCGTTGCGCATCATAGTTCAACTTAATGATTTTCTTTTGCTTAGAACTAGGATAAAAGCGAAGCTTAACGCCAAAATGATAGGCTAAGCTGCTCATTCTCTTCATGATTTCACCTCCTCATAGATTAGATATTTATATTTTACAGGATAGGCGAACATATGTCTCTATTTTTTTAATAAAAAAGCTGACTGCTAGGTCAGCTTGGCCCTATCCATCCCCGCATTAAAATACGGGGATTTTCGGGCGTTTTTCATTAAACGGACAACATCACGGGCAATCATCAACTCTTCATTAGTTGGAATGATCATCACTTGAATCTTGGAATCCGGCTTAGTGATAAACTTCCGGCCATTGCTCTTATTAGCCTCATAGTCAGGTTTTACACCCATATACCTAAAGGCATCCATTATCTGCTTGCGCACTTCTACGTCGCCTTCACCAACGCCTGCGGTCAAGACTATTCCATCGGCGCCGCCCATTTCAGCAAGATATGAACCAATATAACGCACAACACGATTGATAAAGATCTTGCGTGCCAAAACAGCTCGCGGATCATCATTATATTTCACGTCACGCATATCTGAAGAAATACCAGAGAGTCCAATTAAACCAGACTTTTTATTCAAAATATCAATCATCTCATCAATTGAATCTCCGGTTTTATGCATTAAGTGTTGCACAAGAGATGGGTCAATATCGCCTGACCGTGTACCCATAGTTACTCCGGACAAGGGACTAAAGCCCATTGAAGTATCATAAGACTTGCCATTTTTAACAGCGGTAATCGAAGAACCGGAGCCTAAGTGACAAATAATTAGCTTTAAGTCCTTCACATCGCGTTGCATCATCTTAGCTGCTTCCAAGGTAGTGTAATGCACGGAGGTGCCATGAGCACCGTATTTCCGCGCACCATACTTTTTGTAATAATCATAAGGAATAGAATACAGATAATGCACAGGATCTAATGTTTGGTGGAAAGAGGTATCAAACACGGCTACCTGCGGCACATCTGGCAAGACATGCATAAAGGCTTCAATTCCCTTAGCTTCGGCAGGATTGTGCAAAGGTGCAAAACCAGCTAAATCCCAAATCTTTTGTAAATTATCCTTGTTAATAATGGCTGAATCTTTAAAATATTCACCGCCATTTACCACACGGTGTCCTACCCCAACAATCTCATGCAATTTCTCGACAGCATGATATTTCTTCAAGTCATTAATCAATAAATTTACCGCAGCTTCTTGATCTGGAATAGCAATTTGCTTTTTATGTGACTCCCCATTAGCTAACACAATTGTAAAGGTAGAATCTGCCAGACCTACACGATCGGCCATTCCTCGTGCTACTACCTTTTCATCAGGCAATGAAAATAATTTAAACTTGAATGACGAACTCCCCGAATTGACCGCCAAAACTTTTCTCATTAACTACATCCCCTAAATATTAGTTATACTTTTCACAAGTGAATTTTCACTTAATAGTATAGCTTATTAGAATAGCCAGTCAAATGATTTTCAAAAATTCAATTAAACAGCAAAGTCAATCAAATATATTGTTATATAGGTAATAATTGCAATTATTTTTTCGAGATGTAAAACTGTCAAAATCATATTTTGATAAATATCAATATTATGCCTATTTTTTGGAAAATATAAAAAATATATTCTACTTTGTTCAATTTATAACAAAATTTTTGAGCAAACAAAAACTCCAACGCAGTTTTGCGTCAGAGTCTTGTTTTATTCAAAGGGATGATTATTCATCCTTTTTCTTTTTGCGATCGGCTAAACCAAAGAGGCCTAAAACCATTGCAAGGATAACGAAGATACCAGCTTCATTTTGCTTTTCACCGGTTTGTGGTAATTCATGCTTGCCACTGTTTTCTTCAGTTTCGGCTGAAGCAGCCTTAGCTGGGGCATTAGTTGAAGCGTATGTATCAGCACCCTTTAATGAAATTGAATTATTGTTTCTAGCTGGAGCAGAATTATTCATATCTTCATATAAAGGTGCGTTGTTTTCTTCGTAGCCCTTAATTACGGCTGGACCAGATTCAAGATCTTGATCCTTCGGAGTGGTATCGATTTCGGTATCATCTGAAGTCTCATTTGGAGTCTTGACTGGAACCTTACCTGTTGGGATCTTATCTTCAGGAGTTTCTGGAGTTACTGTGATTGTCTTGTGTTCAATTACAACAGGAATCCATTTGGTCCAAATTTCACAGTTTCAGGAACGTCTTGACCAT
Source organism: Lactobacillus sp. UMNPBX6 (assembly GCF_002553975.1). NCBI lineage: Bacteria > Bacillati > Bacillota > Bacilli > Lactobacillales > Lactobacillaceae > Lactobacillus > Lactobacillus sp. UMNPBX6. Next base: position 9,214 of record NZ_PCZD01000052.1, on the reverse strand, counting down.
CAATTAGCTTCCAACCTGCTGGAATTATTGAATGAACATCAACAGTTTCATCGGTCTTACCGTCAACTTTGTCAGTCTTAATGGTTTGACCATCTTCGTCTTTGTAGATAATGTTGGTTGTTTGAGCATTTGGTGTGTAAGTGATATCAACACTTTCTGGATCAGTACCATAAGTTACAGGTTTAGTCGCTATGCTTGCAATTGTTGGAGTATATCCATCAATCGTTGGTGTAGTGAATGGTCCCCAATTTCCAGTTGACCAAGCACCATAAGTTACTTTACCAGTAACTTCGTCAACTACAGCATTTCTGTAGATCTTCGCATCCTGAGCAGTTGAAGTTCCTTCGTAACTTCCATTAATTTCAACTTTAGCTATTACATATGCAAACTGACCACTTTCGCTAACTTTGTAGTTTGGATTATCCTTTTGCAATTGCTTTACACCAGCTTGAGTTAAAGCAATGTAGTAAGTACCAGCATCGGTTGGAACTTTATCCAATTTCTTGCCATCTTTATCAACCCACTCATAATCACTAGGTGTCAAGTTAGCAACATTCAAAGTTTGACCTTCAACTAAACCAGCTGCAGTAAATTGAGCATCATTATCGTCAATTGTTGCTGTTTGACCATCGTAAGTCTTACCAGGAGTGGTATTTGGCTTCTTGTCTAAAGTTACGGTTAAGTCTTTTTGATTAATTGTAAAGCTTGCATTGCTACTTAAATCCTTAGCAGCAAGAGTTACATTACCTGCACCTGCGTAATTATCAATAGCAGCTTGCAAGCGAGCGAGGCCATCAGTGCTTAGGCTAACAGTGTAGTCATCGGCCTTAGCTGAATTATTTTCAATGGTGTAGTCACCTGCATGTAACTTGTAAGTATCATGCTACCTGGGAAAGTAAACTTAGCTTCAATATCACCATCAGGACTATTCAAGTCATCAAGTGAAATATCCTTGCCATCGTAAATCTTAGAAGCTGAACCACTTAAAGTTGTAGTTTAGATTTTCCGCTTTCAGCTTAGCTTCTGAACTATCCTTGAGCTTCAAGTAGTAAGTGCCCGCATTGATTGGATCACCAGTCATAGCAGTGAACGTACCATCAGCATTCTTGGTGAACCAAGCATAGTCACTAGCAGTTAAGTCAGTTGACTTCAATGTTTGATTCTTTACAAAACCACTATCAGTCCAACCTAACTTGCTCAAAACATCAGCTACTGAAGTAGTCTTTGCATCATAATCGCGACTACCTTCCTTGCCAAGAATTGCTGTAGCAGTTGCAGTAGCACCGTAAGTTACAACAATTTGCGTATTCTTAGTATCACCGTTTACTGTTTCGGCAGGGATTTGACCATTTACAAGTTGAAGTGGAGTTGAGGTAGATGCTCCTTCAACTGTTTGAGTGACAGAAATGTTGTAGCCAGCATGAATTGGAACATCTTGTACGCCCCAGTTACTATCAGCTTTCCAACCACTATCATCAAAGCCTTCAAAGGTGACTCCAGTATCATCACCATTTACTTTAACTTGTCTGCTTAATTTGGCATTTTGCGTAATTGTGCGATCTGCTTGACCTGGTTCCTTAATGGTAATCGTTCTTGTAACACTCTTATTTAATAATGAATTTGGAACATAGTAAGTAGTTAAGTCATTTCTCATGTACCAAACATCATTATCATTATTCATATAGGCCGTATTAGAGTTGTAATTTGGGTTTGCAAATGTGAAAGTTGAGTATGAACCATCATATCTAATGTTAGCCACGGTGTAACCATCACGACTAGGAGAAGTCAATCCAATAGAAGCGTCATTACCCTTAGATGGTAAACTTCAAGATCCTGAAATTACGTGGAAACCAGGAGTAGCTTCGTCGCCTGCATCCCAATCTGGAGCCCAATTACCAGTGTAAACAATCTTATTAGTAGCTGTATCTAAAGTACCTGCTTTCTTAAAGAATACTTGAACTTGAGCATCTGGAGCAATAGTTTCCCCATTATGTTCACCACCAGCAATCTTAAAATGAGCAGTAAGTGTTCTAGTTTGAACTTCATCAGGAATATACAAAATCGTGTGAACTGGCTTTGCTTCATAAACAGAAGCTGCATCTGCATATGCTATTGATGCGTTGCTAGAAAGAGATGTATTTTCTGAATTCCAAGTTGGGAATACAAATTGATTTGCTGGGACCTTATTCTTATTGTCAGCAGGGCCACCAGTATAAGCAGTGTAGCCCTTTAAGACCGTAATGCGGCGACTGTCATTAATGGCTACATTACAGTGAGCTACTGGAGTAACAATATTTTTCTTAGTTCCTTGATCATAATACGTAGCAGTAATCTGAACATCATTGTAGGAACCTGGCTTCATCCAATTAGATTCATTACCAACGTATTGGAAAGTAGTACCTTCTGGAAAGACATCCGTGTTAGTAACAAGATCTTTAGCCGTTAACTTCGTACCATAATCAATTGTTCTACTCTCGGCCTTTACATTAGCCTTGGTAGTAAGCGTAATATCCTTAACCGTATACCTTGAACCACTTGGCAAAGTAATTACAATATTACCGTTCCTGGTTTCTCCGGCTTTGTCTAGAACCAGACTCTTTTCGCCGTTGTCACCCTGCCATTCAAAGGTAGTTCCAGCAGGCCAAACTTTATTGCCACCAGAGAGTAAATTATTAATTACATTAATAGTCCCATGAGGACCACCTTTAACTGTTACAGGTTTTTCAACAAAATTGCTTAAGTTGCGACCGTCATTCTCTGTGTAACTTGTAGGGCCGTTGGTAAGATCTACTACTTCATTCTTTATATTTTTTACAGAAGTCATGATGGCAAAGGCATCTTCCTTAATTCTTTGCCATTTTATTTGTGGTAAAGTACCAACGTTTACTGGTTTAGTTTGAGCACAGCCTAAATCTTTATATGCTTTTTTCACAGCCTTAGCAAACTTTTGCGTTGCTCCCGGATCTTGACTGTCTGGATTAGCAAAGATTAGTGGCTGACCAGCATCAGTAAACCCATTGTTAAAAGTTGTATTGATAATCAAATGAAACTTACCAGAATTCATGTCGGCACTAGTCTGATTAGTTCCAGCTAATTGTAACTGACTAGCAGACATTTGCGTGCCATCAGTTAAGGTAATCTTAACCTGATTTTTAAAATCACTGCCATTAACTGCCTGTTGGATTAGTTGCTTATTTTGACCAACGGCTACAGGTTATTGTAACCCGAGATTTGCTATTGGATATTTAGTTGGCCTGCCATCGATAGAAATGTTAAGAGTTGGACTTGCATCACCGCCGGCATTAAAGATATAAATGGGATCGTCTTTTAAACTAGGTGCTGTGATATAGTTAACTTCGATTTCTTGCTTATCCGCATTAGGCAATGCAAGCTGATCAAATCCATTGGTATAAGTTAAATTCAGCTTAAATTTATTAGTTTTAGTGGTATATAAACTCTTTGGCGCAGTCCAATCACTAACACCAGCCGTAATTCCTAGAGCATAAGCTAAAGCGTAGTTTTCGTAGAAATATTCGCCAATTTTTGGCCAGTATACAACAACGCAGTTGTTTATTATGGGACAGCTATTGGCTTAATTATTCTATTTACAATTATCAATTTCTTGGTATCCTGCATCGTTCTTGCTTCCTTTGTTCAATACGTGCCATCAATTTTGGCAGTTATCAAATTCAAGCACATCAATGAATTCCCTAACCATGGCTTCAAGCTTCCTGGCGGTTACACAATTCCAATCTTGGCTTTGTTAATTTCCTGCTACATGGTTACTAACTTCACTTGGAAGACAATTTTGGTTGGTGTTGTAGTCGGTGTCTTGGCTGCTGTCGCCTACTTCTTTATTGAAAAAGACGAAAAGGCAGAACAAAAGCACCAACAATATTTAGCTAAAATGCGGCAGAAACAGCTAAAAACAATTAGACGCAAAAAGGAATCGAATCAAATTGATTCGGTCCCTTTTATTTTCACTCGAGATTTACGATAAATTTATCTTGTTCGCTTCTGAACGTATATTCGAATTTAGTATAATTTTATCCGTAGAAAAGCTGAAGCGGTGGCTATCTTTCAAGGAGATGGTGCTTATGAGTGATTTTTAACTCGTATTCCTATCCTAATAGAAAGAAGACGCCTTCGTGTCTGTATCAGATGCGTTACAACTAATGCTAGAATTCGGCTCATTTGCCGACCTCTTTTTCATTACTATTATAGCAAGTTTTTTAAGTCCGTACAAAAATATCTCAATGAATTATCTTAACTAAAAATAGCGATGGCACATTCACCATCGCTATCCTTAGTTTTATTCAAATATTAATTATTCAACAGTAACACTCTTAGCTAAGTTACGTGGCTTATCAACATCTAAGCCCTTATCCTTAGAAGCGTAGTATGCAAGAAGTTGAGCAGGTACAACTGTCAAAAGTGCTGACATGTAGTAGTTAATTTCTGGCAAAACAATGTCATCGCCTTCGCGAGCAAAGTCCTTACCAACAATAGTAATTACACTAGCACCACGAGAAACAACTTCTTGAATGTTACCACGAGTAAGATCAGCAGTAACTGGATCATTAATCAAAGCAACTACCGGAGTACCCTTTTCAATTAATGAAATAGTACCGTGCTTAAGTTCTGCCGCTGCAAAACCTTCAGTTTGGATGTATGAAACTTCCTTCAACTTAAGAGCAGCTTCAAGAGCAACAGCATAGTCAATACCACGACCAATGTAGAATGCATTTCTTGATTTAATCAAGTAGTCATCTGCAAGCTTCTTGATCTTTTCCTTACCGTCAACGATTTGTTGGATGCCTTCTGCAGCCATTGCCAAATCTTGACGCAAGTCCCAATCCTTAGCATTTTCATTATTCAACTTTTCACCAAGAGCCTTAGCAAGAACAGCTTGTAAAGCAATCTGAGCGGTGTAAGCCTTAGTTGAAGCAACGGCAATTTCAGGGCCAGCACCCAAGAGCATTGTGTAAGTAGCTTCACGAGAAAGAGTTGAACCTTCTACGTTAGTCATAGTTAAGCTTGGAATGCCACGCTTGTTAACTTCCTTCAAAACAACACGTGAGTCAGCAGTTTCACCTGATTGGGTCAAGAAGATGAAGAATGGGTGCTTGCTCATCATTGGGAAGTGGTAGCCAGCTTCTGAAGCCAAACCAACTTCGGTTGGAATACCAGTGTAATGTTCAAAGAGAGTCTTACCAACTAAGCCTGCATGGTAACTAGTACCGGCAGCGAAGATGTATAAACGGTCTGCCTTAGAAATAGCATCAAGAATATCTTGATCAACCTTTGGTTCACCATTTTCATCAAGGTAGTTTTGTGACATGTGACGCATTACGCCAGGTTGTTCATCAATTTCCTTAAGCATGTAGAATTCGTAAGCACCCTTTGAAGCTGCGTTTGGATCAATGTTCAAAACGTGAGGTTCACGGTCAACTTTTTTACCATCAACAGTTTCAATAGTGTAAGAATCCTTAGTAATGTCACCAACATCCCCATCGTGCAAATCAACGAAAGTCTTAGTTTGGTCCATTACTGAAATAGCATCTGAAGCAATGATGTTAAAACCATCACCGATACCAAGCATCATTGGTGACTTGTTCTTAGCGATAAAGACATGATCTGGTTCAGTATTATCAACAAGCAAGAATGCGTATGAACCCTTAACAAGCTTCAAAGCTTCCTTAAATGCTGAAAAGCCATCCAAATTCTTGTCGCGTGCAATCTTACCGATTAATTGTACAACCACTTCAGTATCAGTATCTGAGTGGAAGTGTACGCCTTGTAAGTACTTTTCCTTCAATTCAGCGAAGTTTTCAATCACACCGTTGTGAACCAAGTAGAAACGCTTAGTTTCATCAAAGTGAGGGTGAGCATTGTCAACAGTTGGCTTACCGTGAGTAGCCCAACGGGTATGACCAATACCTACCAAACCTTGTTCATCTGGAGTCAACTTTTCTTTTAAGTTTGAAATACGGCCAACAGCCTTAGTCAAATATTCATTTCCATTTAAATCATTCAAGTAAATACCAGCTGAATCATAGCCACGGTATTCCAAATTTGTTAATCCGCTTAAAATAATTTCTCTTGCTGGTTTACCAACAACCCCAACAATTCCACACATAAATTTTTCTCCTTTGGTCTAGTTCACTTTTTGACAGTGGACTAGTTTGATTTCATTGTTACAGTTGCAATAATATTCTTTTTTGCCAAAGCGGTCAAGTGATTATTATCGAAATTGGTATAATCGATTTTAGAGCAAAAAAACAGCGGTCAGTTTTAATATACTGATCGCCATTTTGTATGTGTAAATTCAAATTACTTAGTCTTAATATCCTTACCTTCAAAGCTGTCTCTCATCAATTGAGCAATTTGACTAATTAATGGAGCAACTGGGTTAGTTACAGTATTTTGGTCGCCGTAAGCTTCAACAGCTAATTGGTCAACCTTCTTATTGAATTCATTTTCATCAACACCGTAATCCTTGTATGCCATCTTGATACCAACTGATTGAGCTAAATCGATAATCTTTTGAACTAATTCTTCAATCAATTCAGCATCGCTTGAACCGGTCAAACCGATAGCTCTAGCAATTTCTGCGTAATCCTTGTCAGCACGGTAAACTGAGTAATGAGGCCACATAGCAAGCTTTTCTGGACGCTTAGCATTGAAGCGGATAACTTGTGGTAAAGCAATAGCATCGCTGACACCACTTGGAATATCAAAGGTTGAACCAACAGTGTGGGCAATTGAGTGTTCCAAGCCAAGGAATGCGTTTGAGTATGCCATACCAGCAATAGTAGCTGCATCGTGCATCTTCTTGCGAGCATCAAGATCACCATCATATGACTTCTTCAAGTTAGCGAAGATGATCTTAATAGCTTCAAGTGACCAGCCACGAGTAAAGTCAGTAGCCATAGTTGAAACGTAGCTTTCGATTGCGTGACCTAAAGCTTCAAAGCCTGACCAAGCAATCAAGCGTTTGGGCAATTTTTGTACGAATTGGTCATCAACAATAGAAACATCTGGGGTCAAAGCATAGTCACAAAGGGTGTGCTTAATACCAGTCTTAGCATCGCTAATGACAGCGATTGGTGAAACTTCTGAACCAGTACCTGAAGTGGTTGGAATACATACAAGTTGAACGCCGTTAATCTTTGGGAAGCGAACTACTCTTTTTCTGATATCCAAAAACTTTTGATAAGCTTCTTCAAACTTCATTTCTGGATTTTCGTAGAATAAACGCATTACCTTAGCAGCGTCCATGACTGAACCACCACCGATGGCGATGACAACGTCTGGTTTAAAGATGTTCATTCTGTGAACCCCATCTTTAATGACGTCGGTGCTTGGATCAAGCGTTACGGCCTTGAAGACTTCGTATTCTTTTTGACCACGACGCTTAGAAATAATGTCGGTAATTTCATCGGCAAAGCCTTGGTCAGCTACGCCTTCATCAGTAACGATGAAGAAACGGTTAACGTTTGGCATGTGACGTAAGTAGTTAGCTGCGTTGTGTTCGAAGTAGGTCTTTGATGGTACCTTTACCCATTGCATGTTGTCACGACGCTTGGCAACAGTTTTAATGTTAAGCAAATCGCGAGCACCAATGTTGTGTGAGAAGGTGTTGGCACCATATGAACCAGTACCCAAGGTAAGTGATGGAAGCATGTTGTTGTAAAGGTCACCGATACCACCAAGAGCAGCTGGTGAGTTAACCAAGATACGGCATGCATCCATCTTCATTGAGAATTCTTTGATTACTTTTTGATCACTTGAGTGAAGTCCAGCAGTGTGACCACGACCACCGTAATCAAGCAATTCTGAACAAATTCTGAAAGCATCATCATGATCTTTAGCACGGTATAGAGTGAAGACTGGTGAAAGCTTTTCAGCTGAAAGTGGGAATTTTCTACCAACGCCCTTGTATTCAGCAACAATAACCTTGGTCTCCTTTGGTACATCAACGCCGCAGAGCTTAGCAATTTCATAAGCTGACTTACCAGCTACAGGACCTGCAACAGTACCACGTCTTGGATCGATGAAGTGTTCTTCAAACTTCTTAATTTCTTCTTTGTTCAAGAAGTAGCAACTCCACTTCTTGAATTCTTCCTTAACTCGGTCGTAGATTTCATCATCTACAACAACTGAGTTTTCAGAGGCACAAACCATACCGTTATCGAAGTTCTTTGACAAAACAATGTCGTAAACGGCACGGTCAATGTTAGCAGTCTTTTCAATGTAGGATGGGCCGTTACCAGGACCAACACCGATGGCTGGCTTACCTGATGAATATGCGGCCTTAACCATACCAGGACCACCTGTAGCTAAAATGGTTTGAACACCTGGGTTATTCATTAAATCAGTAGTAGCATCCAAACTTGGTTCTTCAATCCATTGAATTGCATCTTTTGGAGCACCCGCAGCAACGGCTGCAGCTTGAATGATCTTACCAGTTTCTACACAACACTTTTGAGCTTGTGGGTGGAAGCCGAAAATAATAGTATTTCTAGTCTTTAAAGCAAGCATAGCTTTGAAGATAACAGTTGAAGTTGGGTTAGTTACTGGAGTAACACCGGCAATAACACCTTTAGGTTCAGCAATCTTAGTTAAGCCTAATTCTTTATCTTCTTCGATTACACCGACAGTCTTTTCATGACGTAAGCTGTTCCAAATATTTTCACTAGCGTACATGTTCTTAGTAGTTTTGTCTTCTACTACACCGCGCTTAGTTTCTTCAACAGCCATCTTAGCTAGTGGGTAAGCATTTTGTTCACCTGCAGTAGCAACTGCTTCACAGATCTTATCAACTTGTTCTTGTGTGAAGTTAGCCATTTGGTCTAATGCAACATGTGATCTTTTTACTAAATTATCAACCATGTCGTAAATTTGCTTTTTCTTCTCTTCCTCTGTTTGAGTCTCTTTTGGTTGTGTCTTAGCCATTATTTTATTACCTCTAAGATCTACTAATTCTTGTGAACTAATTTACAATGTCAACTATAGCACAATAAATTTAAAAGTAAACGCCATAATTTACGTAATTTACTAGTGAACAAGCATAAAAAATCACTCTATAATTTACTCTCAGACTAATGAAAGCGGTTGCTATTTTTACTAGTTTGTTAATTAACAAACATATTAATTCTTAAACTTCCCACATCAAAAAAACTATGAAGCCTTGAAAACTCAATAGTTTAGC
>NZ_PCZD01000051.1:0-11958 GCF_002553975.1 Lactobacillus sp. UMNPBX6 | reverse complement strand
CCGAATGGACTTTTTATTTTTTATCAAGTGTTCAATTTAATTTTACAATCGGCGAAAAATATATTTTTATTGTAAACACTGGATTAATTATCTATACTAGTGAAGATTTTATTTTTAAGTGTTGTAGAGGATTATTAGACATGAATAAAATTACTAAAAAGCAAAAGATGAGTTTTGCGGGATTGTTGATTGCCATAGGTATTGTGTATGGTGATATTGGAACAAGTCCGTTATATGTAATGAAATCAATTGTGACTGAAAATGGCGGGATTGCCAACGTTAATCGAGAATTGATCGTTGGTTCAATCTCGTTAATTCTTTGGACAGTAACTTTGTTGACTACTGTCAAATATGTCATGATTGCTTTGAAGGCAACTAATCATGGCGAAGGAGGAATCTTCTCTCTTTATGCTTTAGTTAGAAAAAGAGCCAAGTGGCTGGTTATCCCGGCTCTGATTGGTGGTGCAGCTCTGCTTGCCGATGGTACTTTGACACCAGCAGTGACCGTTACCACTTCGATTGAAGGGTTAAAGAATATGCGCTTTGGTGATGTGATTCCGGTTCCTTCTCAAGAAGTTGTAATTATGATTACTATCATCATTTTGGTAATTCTATTCTCAATTCAGAGGATGGGAACCAGCGTTATTGGTAAAGCATTTGGTCCAATTATGTTGGTATGGTTTACCTTTTTAGGAGTAGTTGGCATTGCTAACTTGAGCCATGACTGGAGTCTTTTGGAAGCGATTAATCCCATTCATGCTATTCGAATTTTGTTTAGTCCAGCTAATAAAGTTGGGATTCTAATTTTAGGTTCTGTCTTCTTGGCTACTACTGGTGCTGAAGCGTTATATTCGGATGTCGGACACGTAGGTAAGGCGAATATTATAGGCTCTTGGCCATATATATTTGTTTGTCTTTCATTAAACTACCTAGGCCAAGGTGCTTGGATTTTGCATAATGTTAGCTATCATGCTGGTAATGGTGACTTCAATCCATTCTTTGAAGTTGTTCCTAGCAATTTGCGTCTTTTTGCCATTGCCTTGGCTACGATCGCAGCTATCATTGCTTCCCAGGCATTGATTACTGGATCGTTTACTTTGGTTGCTGAGGCCAGCAGTCTAAAGTTTTTACCAAGAATGAATATTATTTATCCTTCAACTGAAAAAGGACAAATTTATATTCCATCAATTAACAAAATGATCTGTGTGGTAACTGTAGCAATTGTGTTCTTATTCAGAACTTCACACCACATGGAAGCCGCATATGGTTTGGCAATTACTGTCACTATGTTGATGACTACAATATTATTGTTTGAATACTTGGGTAAAAAAGGCAAACCACTTTACTTACGTGTGATCTTTTTGATTGCATTTGCTTTTATTGAAGGGATGTTCTTAATCTCCAGTTTGACTAAATTCTTACATGGCGGTTACGTAACTGTTTTAATTGCTGGCTTTATCTTGGCAATCATGTATGTTTGGTTTTATGGAAATAAGATTCGTGATAAGCGTGAAGCTAAGAATGCTTACGTTCGTTTAGACGAGTATACAGAAATGCTGACAGATTTAAGCCACTGCGAAGATTACCCTGTTTATGCCACTAATGTTGTTTATATGGCAAAGGTTAAGTATAATAAGTACGCGTGGTGCTAGTTAAATCGTTTTAGTTAATAAAAAAGTCCAATTAGACTAGACTCAAGTTGTAAGTAATTTAAATAGAAAAGAGTCTGATCTAATTGAACTATCTCAAGCTTAAGCGTTTTTCTCACCATTTACAAGTTAGTTTTAATCGGTTAAATGTGATTTGTCGCTCGCTATATAAGCTTTATGCGCCTGATGGACTTAAACATCGTAAAAATGTTGATCAGACCAAGCTTCCTGATAGTTCTATCTTAGCGATGCTCATTTGGCAAACTGAAATTGGGATTGAGTCTCAACGAAGATTTTGTAAATTCTTTGTTGGCTTGTCTCATTCTCGCTTTAATCGGCGAGCTCGGATGCTCTTGCCTCTAATTCGTTGTATCCGTCAGGCTTGGAATCAAGAAGTAAAGACAGCTGGAGAATTTTTGATTATTGATAGTTTCCCAGTGCCAGTTTGCCAGCCTGTTCGCAATTATCGTGTCAAGATCTTTCGGGGCGTAGCTGATATTGGTTATAAAGCAACCAAGAAAGTCTATTATTATGGCTTCAAGGTCCACGCAATAGTAAGCGATGATGGCTATCTGCTTAACTATGCAGTTACTAAAGCGTCAGTACATGATGCCAAAGAGACAGTAGAATTGATGATCGATGCTCATCCAGCCAACCATTATCTTTTAGGAGATGAAGGTTATTTAGGCAAAAATCTAGCTACTAATCTAAAGCGCATGGGATATGTGCTTTGGATGCCATATCGTAAAAATATGCAAGGAGCTAGAAGGCATAATGATCATCAATTGATGGCAATTAGAAGAAGCATTGAAAGCGACTTTTCTTTGCTTAGTTATTACAACGCTGAGAATAATCGAGCAAGAAGTCCAGTAGGCTTTCAACAGCGGCTAGAAATAGCTATTTTAGCTTATAATATGGCATATTGTCTAGAACGATTTAACTAGCACCACGCGTGATCTAGATAATTCTGGTAATATTTATATTACTAGTCAAAAATCACCAAGTTTAAGTAATGGTTCATGGTCATACTATCACAAGGAAATTGTAAAGATTCCATTTTATGCTCGTAATGACCAATCTCAATGGGAAAATGTAAATTTAAGTGCATTTGGTGGATTAGATATTTCAGGTGAACATAGTGAAGTTGAAAGTATCCAAATCATTGATGAGAATCACGGTTACTTAACTGTTGCATACCATGCTAATGTTAACGGTAAAAATAAAACTGTTTCAAATAAGGTTTATGAATTAGCTTGGGACTAAATTTCAGATATCAAGATTAATTGAAAAAAGTATAGCTTTTGTCTTTACCTTTTATGTGTATAGAATAAAATATGTACAAATCGAATAAAACGGTTTCAATTTTATTTTGAAAGGTTAGGTATTGCCATGAAGCTTTTAAACCGATCAGACAAAGAATTAATCATTCTAAGCTGGCCAATTTTTATTGAATTTCTCTTCAATGTGATGGTGGGAAACGTCAATGTATGGATGATTTCTCACTTTGATGAAGTGGCTGTAGCTGCTGTTGGTGCCTGCAACCAATTTTTGGGCTTGTCATATAATGTTTATGGGTTTGTAACGGTAGGTACACAAATCATGATTGCGCAATTTCTTGGTGCCAAAAAAACACAAAGAGATTCCTAAGGTAATGAATACAGCAATCTTTGGAGCAATTGGAATTGGTTTGCTTTTAGGAGCTATTTTTATTCTTTTGCCATACCCTCTGTTACGCTTCTTGAACATTCCAGATGATGTAATTGCAATTGCGATCCCTTATATGCAGCTGTACGGAGCAGGAACGATTATTTTGGCGTTAAATTCTGTCATGTTAGCCTGCTTGAGAACGCATGGTTTAACCTTGCAAGCTTTGATTGTGCCAACTATCGCTAATATTCTTGCGGTTTGTGGGAATTATTTGGTGCTGTTCTCACCATTCGGCTTACCTAATTTTGGCGTTAGAGGGATTGCAATCTCAGGTATCTTTGGCCAATTTTGTGCGGGGATTGTAGCAATTTATTTAGTTAAGCGATATGTGAAGTTCAATGTGTTAAAAGTTAACTTCAAACGGTTTTCGATACCATTTTTAAAACAAATTCTTAAGTTAGGATTACCTTCATCAGGTGAATCAGTCTCTTATTCTGGGGCTCAAGTGGTAGTCACAATGATTGTTGCTACTTTAGGAACTAATGTATTGATTACCAAATCGTATGTTTCAGCGATTACCCAATTTGTATTTTTAACGGCTTCAGCCTTATGTCAAGGAAATCAAATTGTTATTGGTCGTACTGTTGGCGCAAAAGATTTCGAAGGAGCATATCAAAGAGGCTTTCGGTCAATGGTACAAAATGTGGGAATTTCAACTTCAATTTCAATCGTGACCTTTATTTTTATTACGCCAATTATGCATATTTATACAAATAAACCTGAAATCATTGAATTGGCACGCTGGGTTTTCTTGGTCGAAATTATTCTTGAAGCAGCAAGAGCGGTTAATATGACTTTGGTAGGATCATTAAATGCGAGTGGGGATGTTAGATTTCCGCTTGCATGTAGTTTAACTGTGCTATGGCTAATTAGCTTGCCATTTTCATATTTATTGGCAATTGTCTTTCATATGGGGTTAGTAGGTGTATGGATTGCATATGCGATCGATGAAAGTTTGCGCGCAATGTTGATGATCTACCGGTGGCATCATGGTACTTGGAGAACCAAGTCACTGTTTGTATAGTTGTTTTCCCTGTGATTTAATTAAATTATAAGTTAAGATGATATTTATTTAACGGTTTGGATAAGTAAGGGGGAATTAGGTGGATAATGACGCGATTGTAATGACTGAAGGCTCATATCGAAGTCAGATAATTAAATTTGCAATTCCACTATTTTTGGGAAATTTATTCCAACAAATGTATAGTGCTGCCGATTCGTTGGTAGTTGGTAATGTAATTGGGTCGAATGCTTTAGCTGCAGTTTCATCGTCTGGAAGTTTGATCATGTTGCTAATCGGGTTATTCCAAGGACTAGCGATGGGTGCAGGAGTAGTAATAGCACAATGTATTGGTGCTAAAATTGATCAACACACACGCGAAGCAGTGGCTACAGTGGTTGCTGTGGGCTTTATTTGTGGCTTTTTGTTGATAATCATTGGTGTAGTGTTGACTCCACAAATTCTGATATTAATGGGAACGCCAAAAAGCATTATGCCTGAATCAGTAGAATTCTTACGAGTATACTTTTTGGGATCAATGGGCTTTGTTATGTACAACACTTTTATTAGTATCCTTCAAGCCAATGGTGATAGTAAGGGTCCTTTGTATTACCTAATTGCCTCATCAGTAGTAAATATTGCTTTTGACATTATTTTTATCTATTGGCTTCATTTAAGCGTTGGCTTTTCAGCTTTGGCTACAGTAATAGCACAAACATTTTCTGCTTGTCTTGCTTATAATAAATTGCGTAAGCTAAAAGGTCCAAGTCGGGTAGATCTGCGCCATCTTAAAATATATCGGCCGATGTTGAAGCTGACGATTGATTATGGTTTACCATCAGGATTACAGAATTCGTTAATTTCCGTGTCTAATGTGGTTATTCAATCATATATCAACATGTTTGGTGCACATGCAGTTGCAGGAATCGGGGCCTATACTCGCGTTGAGGGTTTTGCTTTTCTACCAGTAACTAGTTTCACTTTAGCTTTGACGACGTTTGTGGCGCAAAACCTTGGTGCCGGAAAAATTAAGCGAATTAAAGAGGGTGTTCGGTTTGGAGTGATTTTGGCAGTGCTGATTGCGGAAATAATCGGCTTAAGCGTATTTACCTTTGCGCCGCAACTGATCGCGCTATTTGATCCGACGCCTTCGGTCGTCGCCTTTGGTGTTGGGCGTGCAAGAGTTTGTGGTTTCTTCTTTTTCTTGGTTGCGATTACGCATTTAATTGCTTCAGTAATGCGTGGTGCAGGGAAAGCGACGATCCCAATGTTAGCAATGATGCTTTGCTGGGTTGTAGTAAGGTTAGCAGTTTTATTAGGTACCAAGCCATTTTTCCAGGATATTCGGATGGCCAACTGGATTTATCCGGCTACTTGGTTCTTAAGTACCATAGTTTTATTGAATGCTTATCGTCATCTTGATTTTGCTTTAATCAGCCAACAAACTAGAAAAGAAGCGTAAAATTTTAAACTAAATAATGTCAAACAAGCCAAATTATGATCAATATTTGGCTTGTTTGCTTTTTGAGCTTTGAGTACAATTGTGGTAATGATAATGAAAGCGGATACATATGAGATGAAAAAGATATCAAGGGTCTAGCTTTTTGTGCACCAGGTAAAATTGAATACACGAAGATTCATTTCGGTGGCGCATTGCCATTTCTTGATGGGATTGATTTTTCAGAAATATATAAGGATCTCAACATTCCAGTCGCAGTAATAAATGATGGCAAGGCTAGTGTTTTGGCTGAAAATTGGCTAGGAAATTTGAAGGACTTGCAAAATTGTGCTGCTATTACTCTTGGTTCAGGAGTAGGTGGCGGAATAATTGTGAATGGTCGCTTATTAAATGGTGCTCACTTCCAAGCCGGTGAATTGAGCTTCATGGTTTTAAAGATGGCCAAAGAAATGGGTTTTGATGATATTGCTGGAACTATGGGCTCGGCAGTTCGCATGGTTAGCCAGGTCATTAAAGCGATCGGCAATGAGGATGAAACTGATGGCTTAGCTGCTTTTGAAGCTATCAATTCGGGCAATGAGCAAGCTTTGAAAATACTACGTTCCTATTGCTGGGATGTGGTTGGCATCATTGTTAATATCCAATCAGTAGTAGATTTGACAACAATTGCGATTGGTGGTGGAATCTCAGCGCAACCGATTCTAGTTGAAGAAATCAATCGTGCATATGATCAATTTTTGGATCAAATGCCAATGTACAAGATGACTTTGACTCGTCCTAAGATTGTTGAAGCTAAATTTAAGAATGATGCAAATTTATTTGGAGCTTTATACAACTTGTTGCTACACGTTAATGGTGAAAAACTATAATGTCTGAAAAGAATCTTCACGAAGTAGTAATTCCTACCGATCCGTTAAACGTATGGTATTTCGTTTTTCATGACAATAAAATTCCGTTTTATATTGCTCCGCATTGGCATCGTGGGATTGAACTTAGCTATACGATAAGAGGAAACATCGATAATTTTCAAATTAGCGGTAAAAAATATAACACTAAGCCTGGAAAAATCTTTATTGTTAATTCTCAGGAAATACATTCGATTAGAAATCGTTCTGGAGAACAAGATTTAGCTCTATCAATAATTTTTCCGTATAGTGTAGTCTGCAGGCTGTATCCGCAAATCAGTGAGGAGATTATTGCTATCAATGATCCAACTAGTTTTACTGATCTGCAAACGCGTGGTGCTAGTTAAATCGTTTTAGTTATCAAAAAAGTCCAATCGGATTAGACTCAAGCTGTAACTTAGATTAATAGAAAAGAGTCTGATCTAATTGAACTACCTCAAGCTTAATCGTTTCTCTCACCATTTACAAGTTAGTTTTAGTCGCTTAAATGTAATCTGCCGCTCTCTGTATAAACTCTATGCTCCCGATAAGCTTAAACATCGCAAAAATGTTGATCGTACCAAGCTTTCTGACAGCTCTATCTTAGCGATGCTCATTTGGCAAACTGAAATTGGGATTGAGTCTCAACGAAGATTTTGTAAATTCTTTGTTGGCTTGTCTCATTCTCGCTTTAATCGGCGAGCTCGGATGCTCCTGCCTTTAATTCGCTGTATCCGTCAAGCTTGGAATAAAGAAGTAAGGGTTGCTGGAGAATTTTTGATTATTGACAGTTTTCCTGTTCCAGTTTGTCAGCCTGTTCGCAATTATCGCGTTAAAATTTTCCGTGGCATAGCCGATATTGGCTATAAAGCCACCAAAAAAGTCTACTATTATGGCTTCAAGGTCCACGCGATAGTGAGTGATGATGGCTATCTGCTTGATTACGCAGTTACTAAGGCGTCGGTACATGATGCCAAAGAGACGAGCGTATGGGATATGTGCTTTGGACGCCATATCGCAAAAATATGAAAGGCTCTAAAAAGCATAACGATCACTAATTAATGGCAATTAGGAGAACGATTGAAAGCGACTTTTTCTTGCTTAGCTATTACAATACTGAAAACAACCGAGCAAGGAATCTAGCAGGCTTTCAACAGCGGCTAGAAATAGCCATTTTGACCTATAATATGGCATATTGTCTAGAACGATTTAACTAGCACCACGCGTATAATAAGTTCATTAAGCGTGAGATACTTTATTCAATTTTGGATAAAAGACCTAAACGTGCTAAAGCCTATTGGTTTGTTACTGTCAATGTAACAAACGAACCATATACCGCAGAATATGCAGTAAATACGTACGGTACTAAGAACGTAATCAACGTTCAGCTTTATCTAGGTTTTAGAAAGCAAACTAGCGTTAACGTCTACTTACGGCAAATTGTTCATGAATTGATTGCAGATGGTACTATTGAGGCTCAACTACAAAGATTCACTACTACTCCTGGTAGAGATGTAGGTGACTTCTCCTTCGTCATTGTTAATGATGTAATTAGTCCATTAACTAAATTGACTGGTTATGAGAAGTTTATGGTCGAGGCTAGAGTCTGGCTGCAAAATCTATCTTCTAACCCAGCTTCTTGGTTTGGTTTAGAGTATGCAGATACAGTGGTAGAACGAGTACCATTGATCTTAGGCAAGCATCAAGAAAGCTATATTAAGCGAATTAAACCTAAGAAACAAACTAAAAAGTAACTGAAAAAAGTCTAGCCAAGCTAGGCTTTTTTCAGTTAGATTAGATCGAACCACTTTTTTATTTGGTCGATTTTTTGTTATTATAAATATACTTAATACGCTTAGAAGAGGTAGAATTTATGAATAAGAAACCTTTAATTATTAGTACAGATCCAGGAATTGACGATATTGCAGCAATGACGATCAGCCTTTTTGCTAAAGAACTTGATGTCAGAATGATCGTGCCAACCTGGGGAAATGTTCAACTTGAATATACTTTGCAAAATACTTTGAATTTAGAAAAGTTTTTGCACACCAAGGTTCCCGTAGTAGTGGGGGCTAATCAACCATTAGTTGCACCAATGATTAGTGCCGCATCAGTACATGGTAAAACTGGTATCGCTGGCTTTGATTTTGAAGAAGCAGATCGCAGTTTGGTTAAGCCAGGCCTTGCTGCAACTGTGATGGCTGAAGAAATTAAGAATAGTCCTGAAAAAGTTACTTTACTTGGAATTGGACCGTTAACTGACTATGCTTTGCTTTTTAAACAATATCCTGAAGTAAAGAAAAATATTGATCAAATCGTCATCATGGGCGGTAACATCGGTCGCGGCAATCACAGTCCACTTGCTGAATACAATATTGCGGGAGATCCTGAAGCTGCTCAAGTTGTTTTCCACAGCGGTTTACCAATTAAGGTGGCGCCGCTTGAAATCGGCAATAAGGCTCATTTAACCCAAGATCAAATGAGCAAGGTAAAGGAATGTGGTGAAGTCGGCAACATGCTTTACTCACTATTTTCACACATTCATGAGCCAGATGGTGATCCTCGTATTAAGATTTATGATCCAACGGCTGTAGGCATTTTGCTTCATCCAGAAATGTTTACCTTGAAAAAGGCTAACGTAGAGATTGAATTGCGCGGTCAATTTACATATGGTGCAAGTGTAATTAATTTTATGGATCAAGAAAATGTTAATGCAGAAATTGCAACAGATGTAGATTTAGATCAATTTTCAAAATGGTTTATTGATAGTATTAAAAATTCTGATCAAGGAAGAGAATAATGGCAGATTACGTTTATCGGACAGTAATGCAGGATATTAAACAAAATATTTTAAATAATAAATATAATGGGATGCGGATTCCCGATGAGCGTAGTTTAGCTAAGCATTATGACGTTAGTCGTTCATCGATGAAACGAGCCCTAGAATTATTGGCCCAACAAGGGATCGTTTTTAAAAAGCGAGGTAGTGGCACGTTTATTAATCCACTGTATTTGAAAAATCAGGCGATGTTTCGTTATGACGGCTCGAACTTGGGAATCACTGATAGTTTTAAGGTACCTGGTAAAAAGCAGCAAATAAAACTGTTAGATTTTCAGGTGATTAAAGCTAACAAAGAAATTGCGGAAGACTTATTTTTAAATGAAAATGCTTTTGTTTATGAATTCAAGCGCCTGCGTTTACTCGATGAACAGCCATTTTTGATTGAAACAGGTTATTTACCTATTAAAATTATGCCGGAATTGAAGCCTGAAACGTTGCAGAGCTCTTTATTTAATTATTTGGAAGATGAACAAAGCAAAACCGTAACTAAGGCATTTTTGAATATTACAGTTGAGCCCTCGAATGCTGAAGATCAAAAGCAGATGCATTTAAAAGAAAATGAGCCAGTTGGTGTTATGGAAGGTATTTTCTTTTTAGATGATGGAACGCCGTTTGAAGTGTCAAACATGCGAGTTCATTATCACTACATGAATTTCAATACTTTTGTTAATTTGGGGAAATAGAAATATTATATGAAGCAGCCATTTAATGACTGCTCTTTTTTTTGGCTAGCGTAAATATGATATAATATTAGTGGGAAATCCCACAGAAAGAGAGGGCTTAATTATGCAAGTCGTCAATAATTACATTGCTCATACAGATAGTAAAAAAAGAATAACATTACGTAAATCTAAATTTAAATATTATGATGTTAAGGAATATGATAATGGATGTTTAGTTTTAGAACCTAGAGAATTGGTTAAGCCAAAAGATGTTTCAAATAAGGCTCTGGAAGTAATGGATGAATCTATTGCTAACTTTGAGAAAGGAAAAGTGTCTGCTCCAGTAGACTTATCAGATTTTTAGAATGCGGTTTAAAATCAAAATGGGTATTCCCCAGATGGCTGAATTATGGCAGGAATTACAGGTAAGTTATCGAAATGGTTCAATTAGTAAAAAAGATACAGTTTTATACAAAAAATGGGGAAAAGCATTAAAATCGCTATCTGAAGATCCTTAATATCCTGGATTACGTACTCATGAAATATCTTCTTTATCAGCTAGATACGGCATGAAAGTTTGGCAGTCTTATTTAGAAAATAATAATAGTGAAGCTCGGCGAATGTTTTGGGTTTACGGCCCTAATCGAAGAGATATTACTATCATCGGATTAGATCCCCATCCAGAAAGTAGAAAAAATGGTGCATATAATAGAGTAGAATTGTCTAAATTTGCCAAAATAATGTATTGTTAGATAGTTAAAAGGTGCATAAGTGCGAAGAAAAAATAGGACTTTTATTGTGAAAGTCCTATTTTCTTTTTACTCATTCAAATATTTATCTAGCACTTGCAAAACACCATCATCATTATTGCTTGGTGCAATATATTTAGCGACTTTTTTAAGTGCAGGTTCAGCATTTTCCATAGCATAGCTATAGTCGGCGAGTTCCAGCATTTCTTTGTCGTTCATGCCATCGCCAAACGCAATTAATTCACTAGGCTTAGCATCGAAGTAACGTAAAAAGTATTTTAACGCGATACCCTTGTTGACGCTATAAGGAACGATATCCATTAGCCCGAATCCACTTGAAGTACAGTGGATTTTTTCTGCGTGGTGGGCATTGAATTCCTTTTCTAATTCTGCTGAAAAATCATATCGATAACTCAAAGTTAGTTTAGTAATTTGATCATGAGGACTTACGGCGGTCATTAAGTCGGGTACTTCCACACGATCAGGATAGTAGAAGTTCATTGTTTGCTTAAAGGCAGGGGATGCATCCATCGTTGTATATGAGCTATTGATGCCAGTGACGATGACGGAACTCTCAGGATAATGAATTTGAATAAATTCTAGTAATTCCATTGTAGTTTTGTGAGTTAATAGGTGAGTGCTGATAATGTTGTCATCTTGAATAAGAAGTGAGCCATTGTCGGCAATCATGTCAATTCTATCTAAAAATCCAGTGAAATCTTTTCTCAAACGAGAATATGGTCGACCACTTGAAACAATAAAGTGGGCTTTATTTTCATGAATTTGATCTAAAATTCGGTCAAATCTTTTATGATCAAAAGTTTGATTATCACGCATGAATGTACCATCCATGTCTACGGCAATAACTTTAAAAGGTAATTTGCTCATGTAATTTGTCCTCTTTTTATAAAATCTATATCTTTTCTATTTATTTACTATTATAAAGCAAAAGTGTCTGGGAAAAAACTAAATCCTAGGCCATAAAAAGAACGATCAAAATTCTCAA